>DVHV01000194.1 GCA_018711775.1 Candidatus Onthocola stercoravium
TTAAAAATAAAATTCTTTTAACTAGTATCTATATTATATTTTATTTTGTGATGCTATTAGTATATTTTTATGATAAGCAAAAGGAACAAAATAAAAAACCATTAGTAATTACTGCTAGAATAAAAAGACTTTACATAACTATGTATATTATATATATTTTAGTCATTCTATTATTTTTAATAAACTTTAATATAAACCTATTAAGTACATATTATTTATTATTAGGTATTCTTATTTACTTTAATTGGTTTATTATAGCACTAGCCAACTTTTTAAATCGTCCAATAGAAAAAAAGGTGTTCAATAAATATAAAAATCAAGCTCTTAAAAAATTAGATAGTATCCCTAATTTAAAAAAAATAGGCATTACTGGTTCTTACGGAAAAACATCCGTTAAAAATATGGTTAATGAAGTCTTAAAAGTAAAATATAATAGTTATGCCACAGAGAAAAGCTATAATACTATGAATGGTTTAATGCTAGCCATTAATAATAAACTCGATAAATATACTGATATTTTTATCGCTGAAATGGGAGCATTTCACAAAGGAGAAATTAAAGAAAAAGCAGAGTTTATCCAACCTGATTATGGCATTCTTACAGTTATAGGTACTGCCCATTTAGAAGATTTCAAAACTAGAGAAAATATTAGAGATACGAAATTTGAATTGATTGAACAGTTACCTGAGAGTGGGATAGCTATATTAAATATGGATGATCCTTATCAAGTAAACTATAAACTAAAAAATAAATGTAACGTATTTTGGATTTCTATAAAAAATAAAGATGCTGATATTTATGCATCAGATATAAAAATGAATAAAGATGGCATGAGTTTTTTGGTTTCTTTTAAAAATGGTGAAAATAATGTCAAGTTTACTACTAAATTACTTGGTATTCATAATGTTTCTAACATTTTATGTGCAATTGCTATGGGATATATATTAGGATTAACTATGGAAGAACTAAAATTAGGAGTTAAAAATATCAATAGTATAGAGCATCGATTGGAATTAAAAAAATGGCATGATATTTATTTAATTGATGATGCGTTTAATTCTAATCCAGAAGGAGCTAAGATGGCTTTAGATGTTCTAGCTTTAATGCCTGGAAAAAAAGTGATAGTAACTCCAGGTATGATAGAACTAGGTAAAGATCAATATAATTATAATAAAGAGTTTGGTAAAAATATTGCTAAAATATGTGATGAAGTAATATTAGTAGGTGAAATACAAACTAAGGCTATAATGGATGGTTTAATTGAAGCAAACTTTGATGAAGATAAAGTGTTTATAACTAATGATATAAAAGAAGCATTTAAAAAATTTTATAAATACCCTAAAAATACCTATGTATTATTAGAAAATGATTTACCAGACATATTTAATGAATAGGAGTGATAAAATGTTAAAATTAGGTGTCGTATTTGGTGGTGAAACTGTTGAACATGAAGTAAGTATTATTTCTGCTTTACAAGCAATGAGTAATATCGATACTTCTAAATATGAAGTTGTTCCCATTTATATTTCTAAGGATCGTATTTGGTATAGTGGAGAAGCATTAAAAGATATAAATTTTTATCGTAATTTTAATAAGAAAAGTGTTAAGCAAGTAGTTCTTTATAAGAAGAATAATGATTTTTATTTAAGAAGTGTAGATAACCTAATAAATCACGATATTACCAATATCGATATAGTTTTACCAATTGTTCATGGTAATAACGTTGAAGATGGTTCACTTATAGGTTATTTTGATACTCTAGGAATATGTTATGTTGCATCAAGTATATTGGGTAGCAGTATTGCTCAAGACAAAGTGGTTATGAAAGAATTGATGTCTTCTCATAATATACCAGTTGTTCCTTATACTTGGTTTTATGACTATGAATATATACATGATAAAAACAAAATATTAAAGAATATAAAAGAAATAGGTTATCCAGTGGTAGTAAAACCTGCAACTTTAGGAAGTAGTGTAGGAATAACTTATGTGCATGATCCTAAAGAAATAGAAAATGCCATAGCAGAAGCCATAAAATATGATATAAAAATAGTTGTGGAAAAAGCTATATCAAATTTAATCGAAGTTAATTCAAGTGTTATAGGTAATTATGAAACTCAAGAAGTAAGTACTCTTGAAGAAGTTATGGGATTAGATGAAATATTGAGCTTCCAAGATAAATATTTAAGTGGCGCAAAGTGTAAGGGAATGGCTGCAACATCTAGAGTAATTCCTGCTAGAATTGATGCTAAGTTGACAAAAAGTATTCAAAATACCTCTATTGAAGTTTTTAAACTCCTAAACCTTGGTGGGGTAGTCCGTATAGATTTTCTAATAGATGGTAATACAAAAGAATATTATGTTAATGAACCAAATGCAATTCCAGGAAGTTTAGCTTTCTATTTATGGAAATATGATGGATTAGAATATAAGGATTTATTAAATAAGGTTATCGATTTATGTATGAGCGAATATAAAAATAAAAGGAAAAAGATAAAATCATTTGAATCAAATATTTTAGAAAATTTTAATGGTACTAAAGGTGTAAAAAAATAATGAAAAATAAGAAGTTAATAAATAGTTTCAAATATGCATTTAAAGGTATTGGATCGGCCTTTTTAACTGAACGCAATATGAAAATCCATGTAACAATGATGATACTAGTAATAATCTGTGGCATAATATTTAAAATTAGTGTGTTGGAATGGTTTATTTGCATTGCTTGTTTTGGTATTGTTATTGGTGGTGAAATGTTTAATACAGCAATTGAACAAGTTGTAAATATTGCTATGCCCGAAAAAGATCCCAGAGCAAAACTTGCCAAAGACGTATCTGCCGGCGGGGTTTTAGTACTTGCTTTGGCTGCTGCAACAATTGGCTTAATTATATTTGTACCGAAAGCCTTAAAATTATTAGAAGGAATATTGTGATTACTTTAAATGAATTTGCAAAAATTAAAATGCGTATTGGGATTAAATATCTAAGATAAAAAACGAAGTAAGAACTTGCCCAAACGTCTTAAGGAGTGTTTATGCAAAACTATATAAAAAAGACATTGGAATATTATGAAAATAATGCTGAAGATTATGCCAATCAATGGACTGACGATTTTTTGAAAAATTATGATTTTACTATTCCTGATATATTTTTAAGTTATTTGCAAGATGGCGATAGTATACTCGATTTAGGTTGTGGTCCAGGGCGCGATAGCAAGTTTTTTTTGGAGCATGGCTATAAAGTAACGGCAATTGATGGCTCTAAAAAATTTTGTGATATGGCATCGAAAATTTTAAATGCTCCCGTTACAAACATTAATTTTCTAGATATGGATTATAATGAAGAATTTGCTGGTGTATTTGCCTGTGCTTCTTTGCTTCATTTAGAGAACCAAGACCTAATTAAAGTACTAAAATCTGTTCATAAAGCGTTAAAAAAAGATGGAATATTGTATTGCTCATTTAAAAAAGGCGATGGAACAAGATTGGATGAAAAAAATAGATTTTATAATGATATGAATGAAGAAAAATTTAAGGCTCTAATTAATGATTTGCCAACCAAGTATAAAATTTTGAAAACCTGGGAAAGTGATCAATATAAATCTCACAAAAAATTTATTAATTTCATTTTAAGAAAAAATTAACTTACTGGAGGAAAAATGGCAAAATGTAGTTATGGACAAGTTGGTAACATAAATCCTAGTGAAATTACTAAAATTAAACTTAAAGTAATGGATTATGTTTTTGAATATAAAGGAACTGATTTAACAAATGCTTATTTAGAGTATTATTTTGATTTGATGAAATTTGTTAAATATGAAAATGGTAAAATAGCGAAAGAAGGCAATTATCCAATTATATTTTTTTCCATTAGTGCTACTTTAGATAATAAAGAATATTTTTTTAACTTTGCTTTAGAAAAATCTTTAGATGATTTAAACAACTTAAATGTAAATGAACAAAGGGATATAACAAAGTTTATTAATGAAGGAGAAACATTATTTCAAACTCCTGATGGATTAGAACCAATTTATTTTCCTAGTAAAGATATTTTATGGTTATGATCCAGTATTTAAAGTCACTAAATTAGAAAAAAATAAAATGCTTTTTAAAATTCAATGT
>DVHV01000195.1 GCA_018711775.1 Candidatus Onthocola stercoravium
CCTTTAGATGGTAGTATTATTTTAAATGCTATATTAAATAAATTTTTTTCTTTTAAAGTGTCTTATCATCTTTATTTTTTTATCTCTTGCTTTGGGATAGTTCTTTATTTACTTAGTAACTATTGGTTTTCATTAAATAATTATTTAATTGTTTCATTGTTTGTTGTTAAAACTTATTATGCATATAAGAATTATAATTATATTTTTAATAAGTTTTTATTAGAAAGATATTTAAATAAGTATGAATTTAAATATCTTAGTACTAGAGAAGGAAATTTAGATATTTTAAAACTTGATACATACCAATATTTTAAAGAAAAAGAAAAAGTAGTGGGAGAGGCTAAAAAGTTGCAGGAAAGATTTGACAAGTAAGAGAATTTTGGATATAATTGATATGTTTTTAAGTAATTTCTTAAAAAACCGCACTAAAAAGGTTATAAACAAGTATGTACCTTAAGGGCGCGACTTCGAAGATAAGGAGGTATGAAATGAAAGCTATATTTGAAACAGGTGGAAAGCAATATTATGTATCTGTTGGTGATGTTATCTATGTGGAAAAATTAGATGCAGAAGTTGGTAGTGAAGTAACTTTTGATAAAGTTTTATTTGCTAATGGCGTTGCAGGAAATCCTTACGTAGATAAGATGAGTGTTGTTTGTACTGTTGAAAAACAAGGAAAAAACAAGAAAATCAAAGTGTTTAAGTACAGACCAAAGAAAAAATATCGTAAGACTCAAGGTCATCGTCAACCATACACAAAATTAGTAGTAAAGAAGATTGGTTAATGATTAGAGTTAATATTAAAAATAATCATATTGTTATAACTGGTCATGCTAACTATGATGATTATGGTAAAGATATCGTTTGTGCAAGTGTATCGAGTATTGTTATTACAAGTATTAATGCTTGCCTTAGATTTGATTCTCAATCTTTAGAATATAAAGAAGAAAGAGATAAACTTACAATCGATATTAAAAGCAATGCCGAAGATATTAAATTAATAATCGAAAATATGATTTATATGCTAGAAGAACTAGCAGAAACTTATAATAAAAATATTAAAATAGTAAAGGAGGAAGACAGATGAATTTCATGAAGTTAAACATCCAATTATTTGCGCATGTTAAGGCTCAAGGTTCTACTAAAAACGGTCGTGACTCTGCTGGACGTAGATTAGGTGCTAAAGCCAGTGATGGACAAATGGTAAGTGCTGGATCTATTATTTACCGCCAAAGAGGAACAAAGATTTATCCAGGCACAAATGTTGGAATGGGTAAAGATCACACATTATTTGCTAAAATTGCTGGTGTGGTAAAATATGAAAGATCTGGTAAAAATAGAAAGAAAGTAAGTGTTTACGAAGCGTAAGCACTTTTTTTGTACAAAAAAAAGAGTATCGATTCTTACTCTTTTATAATAATGAAATTTGCTTTTTAGTTAACCCAGTTATTTTAGCTATTAAATCAAGGGCAATACCATTTTCCTTCATTTTTTTAGCATTTTCCTTATTTGCTTCAGCTCTTCCTTCAGCTCTTCCTTCAGCTCTTCCTTCAGCCAGACCATCGATTCTTGCATCTTCTTTAATACAATTTAATTCATATTCTCTTTCTTTTTCTGGATCCAAGTTTAATACTAGTGGTTGTTTTAATTTGGTTTTTACCTTTTCTGTTTGCATTAATATATCATCTCCTTTTACAAATTCATTGATTATTTCTTGATTTTTTTTACTCATAATTATATAAGTTAATCTTTTTTCAAGTTTACTCAATGTAACTTTATTGTACCATTTTTTCATGCTACTTGCAATATTTATTTCGAGAACTTTCATTCCTGGACAGTATTCTTGATAATCTTTATTTTGTAATATAAATTCATCTTTACATTTCTTATTAACCCCAAATGCATTAATATTTACAAGAATTACTTCCTTTTTACTTTCAGACCCGTCTTTATTAAAGTATACACTATTATAAACTTCTGCTAAATATCTTAATTTAGATGCTTTTAAACTCCGATAATTTTGTCTGTTCATTTCTAAAATTACTACGTATTTACCAATTTCGATAATACAATCACTACGTTTTATTTCCAAATTACTATCCGGAACAAATTCTGTATCTAGATACTCCATATTATCTTGAATGTATTTATAATCTAATTTTAGCAAATCAGCAAGTACTGCTATTTGATAGAACCTGAACTCCGGACTTTTAAATAGCCTTTTAAATGCTGAATCTAATGTAAAGTCTATTTCTGATTTCTCTTCAACCATAAATCCCCCTTAATTTTATTGAGTTAAAAAATTCATTACTAAATCTACTAATATTTCTTTTTCTTTAGGATTAGACTGAGCAATTAATAATGTTAAAGCAACTAAAGTATTATTATCAATAACTAAGACACCATTTTTATATAATATATTATAATAATCTAAGAAGTAAATAAATAAGGTAGCAGCAATCCGTTTATTACCATCAATAAATACATGGTTTTTAATTATCATATAAAGAAAATTAGCGGCTTTTTCTTGGATAGTAGGATAAACATCTTTACCAGCAAAAGATTGATAAATTGCTCCTAAAATTGCTTTTAATCCTTCATTTCTTTCTAAAGCAAACAACTTACTATCACTATTAAATCTAAGTTTATTTATTACATCAAAACATTCTTCATAAGTAATTATATTATTATTGGTAGTTCCTTTTGGTTTAACTACAGTGCGATGGTCATAATCATCCAGTAAATTTAGAGCATTAGAATACCTATTAATAACTTTTATAATTTCTGTAGCCTCATTGGCACTTATCTCATCATTAATTCTTCCAGCAATATCTATGAGTTTAACAGTTTTTTCTAAATATTCTAGTCTTCGTTGGTTGATAGCATATCCTTTTAACAAATAATCTTTTAATACTTTGTTTGCCCATTTTCTAAAAATGATACCATTTCGTGATTTAACTCGATAACCAATACTAATAATCATGTCTAAATTATAATATTCTATTTCTCTTGTAACATTGCGATTTCCTTCTTTTTGAACAGTCGCAAATTTTGCGACTGTTGAATAATCTAATTCTTCTTTTAGTGCATTATTAATATGTTTGCCAATTGTTTTAATATCCCTATCAAACAGTTTTGCTATTTGTTCGCGGTTCAGCCATACTGTTTCATCTTTAACATTAACTTCCAACTTTACATTTTGATTTTCAAATAATACTATTTCATTTTTCATAACATCATCTCCCTTCATTTTTAGTATTTTGTTATTCATCAAGTTCGCTCCTTTCTAGAAGGTAAAATGTCCCTTCATCTATATATATTGAGGAAGAGACTCTATTTCCTTTTTTTTGCATAAAAAAAAGCATGTTTTTTTCAAACATGCTGTTAAAAATATTTAAATATTAGTTTTTAAAGCTAGCATCTAAGTAATAGATTGGTCTTTTTTCTTTATAATATTGAATTTCAAAATCAGTCATTAAGTTTGGTATATTTCTTTCATCATTATGTAAATCCAAACTCACAGTATCAAATACATACCAATAATTAGATAACGTTTCTAAAGAATAGGCGAATAATCCTTTGTTATCGGTTTTTAATATGATATGTTTATTTTTTTTATATATCCTATCATATAACTTTAGGTATGATTCATGCGTAAATCTATTTCTTTCATCCCGTTTCTTTGGCCATGGTTCTGAAAAAGTTAAATAGATTGTATCAATTTCTTTGCCAAAAATACTAACAATATTTCTAGCATCGTCTTTAATTAATTTTAAATTATTGATATTTTCTCTTTCTAACTTCTTGGCGGCAGTAGCAATTTGGGATTCATTAAGTTCCAAACCAATAAAATTATATTCGGGATATTTCTTAGCCATTTGAATGATAAATTCTCCACGACCTGTTCCAAGTTCTAGGTAAATTGGGTTATGATTACCAAAGAAATCATTCCATTTTCCTTTATATTTAGTAGGGTTGCTTACATAATATTTGCTACTATTTAAAATGCCACTAGCATTTTTTACTACATTATATTCCATTTTCTCACATCCACCATGATTATATCATGAGTAATTGTTTTTTAAAAGGTATTATGATAATATATACACAGGTTAGTACTAATGTTATTTTTAAAGTTAATTAAAGTTTAAAATAAGATACAACTTGTAAGGATGGTGATTCAATTGAAACATAATGATGCAATAGAAAATAAGTTTTTATTATATGAAGTAGATAATGATATTAAAGTTGATGTTATTTTGGAAGAAGAAAACATTTGGCTTACTCAAGAACAAATAAGTAAATTGTATAATAAGGCAAAATCTACAATTAATGAGCATATAAAGAATATCTATTTAGAACGGGAATTATTAGAAGAAAATACCATGAGAAAATTCGGAAATTCCGAATTTTCTACTAAGCCAACAAATTATTATAATCTAGACATGATAATTGCTATTGGTTTTCGTGTAAAATCTAAAGAGGGCACTAAATTTAGAATTTGGGCTAATGAAAAATTAAAAGAATACTTAGTAAAAGGGTATAATCTAAATGTAGAAAGATTTAAAAATAATGGTAATGACCCATATTTCGATGAACTTCTTGATAAAATAAGAGATATAAGATCAAGCGAAAAAGTCTTTTGGAGAAAAATATTAGATATATATGCAACGTCAGTTGATTATAATCCACAAAAAGAAATTACAATTAATTTTTTCAAAACAATTCAAAATAAAATGCATTATGCTGTTTCCAATAATACCGCCGCCGAAATTGTTTATAATAGGGTCGTAACAAGGATAATATAGGACTTACAAATTTTAAAGGGGATTTGCCTACTAGAAAAGAAACAGAAATTGCCAAAAACTATTTAACGTATGAAGAATTACAGGTTTTAAATAGGTTAGTGTCTGCTTACTTAGATATTGCAGAAATAAATGCATTAAAAAGAAGGGCGATGACTATGCAAGATTGGATTAATGAGTTAGATAGTTTTTTAAAAATGACACATAATGATATATTGCATACGAAAGGCATGGTTTCACATGAAGAAGCCTTAAAAAAAGCCCACGAAGAATATGATAAATATATGCAAAATCATTTAACTAAAGCCGAGAAAGATTATTTAAAAATTATGAATATAGAATTAAAAGAAATTGAAAAGAATAATTAACGATATAATTGGAGTAATTGTTTTTTAAAACTTATTATGATAATATATACACAGGTGATTACTATGTTTGTTGATGAACTTACTATAAAACTTATGGCAGGCCCTGGTGGGGACGGTTGTACTTCTTTTAGAAGAGAAAAATATGTCCCAATGGGTGGACCAGATGGTGGAAATGGTGGCAGAGGTGCTAGCATTATTTTTAAAGTGGATAAGAGTTTAAAGACCTTAATTGATCTAAGTTACAGAAAAATTATTAAAGCGGATAAAGGCGAAAACGGAAAAGGCTCAAATAAATATGGGAAAAATGCTGAAGATATAATTATAAATGTACCCGCAGGAACAACAGTTTATAATGCTGAAACTAATGAAATAATTGCTGATTTAACAGAAGAGGATGAATCAGTTGTTGTGGCTCGAGGAGGCCGAGGTGGTAAAGGAAATAAATCTTTTGCGACTCATGATATGCCAGCCCCAAAGTTTAGTGAAAAAGGAGAACCAGGCGAAGAAGTGACTGTAAGACTTGAACTAAAAGTTTTAGCAGATGTTGGGCTTGTGGGGATGCCAAGTGTCGGTAAATCAACACTTTTATCTATTATATCTAGCGCTAAACCAAAGATCGCCGCATACCACTTTACGACTCTTTCACCAAACCTTGGAGTAGTAAAACTTAAAAATGGTTCATCATTTGTTATGGCGGATTTACCTGGTTTAATTGAAGGAGCTAGTGTTGGTGTAGGCTTAGGTCATGAATTTTTACGTCATGCTATGCGTACCAAAATCATTGCTCATGTAATAGATATGGGGTCCAGTGAAGGACGTAATCCAATTGAAGATTATCAAATAATTAGAAACGAAATAGAAAAATATAATGATATTTTAAAAAATAAAAAAGAAGTAATTGTTGCTAATAAAATGGATTTACCAGATGCTCAAAGTAATCTAGAAAAATTCAAAAACAAATTTAAAAATGTCGAAATAATCGAAATAAGTTGTATGGATAATACGGGAATAGATACTTTAATAGAAACTTTAGCTAAAGAATTAGAAGATATTCCGGAAGTAAAACTATATGAAGAAAGTGATTTTAAGTTATATAAATTTGAAGATATTAAACCTTACCAAATAAAAAGAGATGGCAACATCTGGATAGTTAGTGGTAAAGAAATAGAAACACTACTTAAAATGACTAAATTCGAAGAAGATGAAGGCGCACTTAGATTTGCTCGTAAGTTTAAGGGCATGGGTATTGAAGATGAACTTGAAAGACTTGGAGCAAAACCAGGGGATGAAGTTCAAATACTTGATTATATGTTTACATTTAAAGATGATGAATATGAAAAATAATTTAATGAAATAGATAAAAAATACAGTGTAATATTTTTAT
>DVHV01000196.1 GCA_018711775.1 Candidatus Onthocola stercoravium
GTAATCCTAACTTAGCTGTTTACGAAGTTTTAGATAAGTTAATAGAACATGAATTTTACTATAATGGTGACTTTGATCCGGAGGGATTACTTATTGCTGACAGATTAAAATGTAGATATAAAAACTTAAAATTTTTATTTTATGATGACGTTCATTTTGAAAAGTGTGCATCTGATAAAGTAATTACTGACAGTCGTATTAAAAAGTTAGATAATATTAAAAGTAAAGATTTGGAAATTATAAAGAATATAATTATTAGAAGTAAAAGAATAGGTTATCAAGAAAGATTAATTGATGATATACACGATTATATAAAATAATAAAGGAGAGTTAATTATGTTTGAAGATTTATTTGGGTTTAATAAGATTAATTTTTTATTTAATAAAAAAATTGAAGGTGATTATGAAAATATTTTAAATAATTATACGAAAGAACAACTGGAACATATATTAAATTTTTTAAATATTTCTTATAAAAGTAATTTAAAAAAGAAAAAACTAGTTGAATTGTTAAAAAATTATATATTTAATAATTTAGATGATATTGTTAGTAACTTACCTATAGTTATGTTAGAAAATTTAGATGACTTAGTAAATGATTCAGATGGATATTGTCTAGAGTTATGTGATTTAGGTTTAACATTTGGTTATGATTGTGCTGATGATTATAAATTGTATTTACCAAATGATTTAAAAAACAAATTGAAACATGTAATTAATAAAGATGTTTATAAAAAAGTATGGCTTAGTGATATTAAAGAATTTGTTAAGTTGTATTTTTGGACGTATGGCTTAGTTTCTAAAGAAATAATAGTGGAAGAATATGAATCTTTAGTACATAAAAAAGTTGATTGGACTTGGATATTTGAAAAATTAAATGATGAATTTACAACATATGAAATAAATAATGAAGAGTTTTTATGGCCCAAAAGTGTGTTGTTAGATCCTTTAAAAGAAGATATTAGTTTAGATTTTTATTATCCGGGAAAAGAAATTATTGTTTTAAATATGGCTTATTGCTTAGATATAATTAAAAAAATTGCGGGATTTTTAAATATAGAAGATGAAAGAATATTAAATAGTTTTATAAAATACGTTTTATTAAAATATCAAGATAATGCTAAAATAGTAAGTGATTTTACTCTAGAATATAATTTAAATAAAAAACAAAGTGATGAATTAGAAAAAATATTAGATGTAGATTTTCTGTTTCCAGTTTGGCAATATGGTGGTAGAACAAAAGAACAACATGATATTAAGTATTTTAATTTGACTAAAATGCCAAAGGATAAAAAACTTTTAAGTTGTTTAAAAGCGTTGGATAATATAGCAATTTCTAGATTGTATGATGCATATGACGTTAAATCTTTAAAGGCACTTCGAGATGCAATTATGATGTCATTTGAAGATATAGTTATAAACTTTGATAATGAATTTATTGATTATTTATTAAATATATATGAAGTAGAAGATGAATTGCCTTTTTCTAGTGGAATTGTTGTAGGATTTTTTTACTTATATAAAGGTGAAGATAAGGAATCAATTATAATACCTAGAGAAATTGAACAAATATTAAAAAGAAATACATATGATGATGACATTTTTAGCAATGATTTAATTTATGGTTATTTAGTTTATAATGGAGCTTTAGAAAGAAAAACTTTACAATCTATTTTAGAAAGCAGGCATGATATTCATTTTACATTATCTGAATTAGATCGTTTGGTGATTAGTCATGGGGTATTTATTCAAAATGGTTTGTATGTATTAGTTAATAATATGGATAAGGAAATTTTAAAAGATATCTTGGTTGGCCAAGAAAAGTATGGAATAAAAGAATTAATTTATGATGATACAATTTTGTGGTTAGATGATATTATTGCTGATGAACTAGGGTATATATTGGAAAATGCTGATTTAAAAGATATGGAAAGAGATTTTTTAATTGTTTCAACGATTTATATGATGCATATTAATAAGTATTCTCTTGATACAATAAAACAAATGATGCAAGATAATGGCATAAGTTTAAATAAAAGAGTTGAAAGGAAATTTGATAGTAAAGTAATAGAGTTTTTAGATGAAATTCCTTTATGGGTAAGTGGGGGATACTCTCATGCAGAATTAGATAATGAAAATGTTACTTTACCGTTTTAAGCGTTTATGGATGAATTAAAGAAATATGGTAAAAATATTTTAATAAATGATTATGAGGCAAGTGTATTATTGAAATACAATATCGATGTTACTAAATGTAGTTCAATTGATGAAGTATTACTTTTAGTTGATAGAATAGATGATGACTTATCGGATGAAGAATACGATGAACTAGATTATGTAGCAAGTGTGCTTGCAGAGAGAAAATATTATATGGAGACAAATAAATGAAAAGATGCTTTTGGGTAAATATGGAAAATCCTTTATATGTCGATTATCATGATTTTGAATGGGGAGTTCCTAAGTATGATGACCATGAATTATATGAGTTATTAATATTAGAAATGTTTCAAGCTGGTCTTTCTTGGGAAACAATATTAAATAAGAGAGAAAATTTTAGAAAAGCTTTTGATAATTTTAACCATCAAAAAATAGTGAATTATGATGAAGATAAAATAAATGAATTAATGCAAGATAAAGGAATAATTCGTAATAGAAGAAAGATTGAAGCAATGATAAATAATACTAAAATTTTTATGGGTATTCAAAAAGAGTATGGTTCATTTGCCAATTTTATATGGAGTTTTACTGATAACAAAGTAATAATAACTGATAGTAAAGTTGTTAGTAATGAATTATCTGATACTATATCAAAAGAATTAAGGAAACGCGGTATGAAATTTGTAGGTACAGTTATAATATATTCATATTTACAAGCAATTGGAGTTATTAATAGTCATGATAATGATTGTTTTAAAATGGAAAATACTTTATAATTGTAGTGAGGTAAAATATAATGAATGAAGAAATAATAAGTAAAGTTAGTAAAAAAATAAATTTAAAAGAATATCAAATCAAAAATGTTATTGGTTTGTTAAGTGAAGGGGCAACAATTCCTTTTATTGCTAGATATCGTAAAGAAGTAACTGGCAATTTAAATGAAGAAGAATTGAGACTCATCGAAACCGAGTATAATTATGCAGTTAATTTACAGATGAGAAAAGATGATGTTAAGAGATTAATCGATGAAAAAGGAATGCTTACACCAGAACTTGTTAAAGCAATAGATGAAGCAACTAAATTAAGTGAAGTAGAAGATATCTATACACCATTTAAAGAAAAGAGAAAGACTAAAGGTACGGAAGCAATTAAGATGGGACTTGAACCTTTAGCAAAGATTATCATGACATTTCCTAATAAGACTAGAGATGAAATAGCTAAAGAATTCTTAAATGATCAAGTTAAAACTGTGGATGATGCTATGATGCATGCCGGATATATCATTGCGGACTGGATAAGTGATAAACCAAAGTATCGAAAATTTATTAGAAATTACTATTGGTATAATGGGGTAGTTAAAGGAAAACTTAAGAAAAATGCAGAAGATCCTAATAAAGTCTATGAAATATATTATGACTTTGAACAAAAGATTACGAATTTGAAACCGCATCAAACTTTAGCTATTGCGAGAGCCGATAAAGAAAAGGTTGTAACTTATAGTTTAAGTGTCGATAGTAAAAAAGTATTAGAATACTTACATGATGAAGTAATTGGTAATAAAAAAAGTCCATTAGTACCTGATATGGAAACATATATTGAAGATGCTTGGAAGAGACTTTTAGAACCTAGTTTAGAGAGAGATATCAAAGCAGAATTATATGATAAGGCTAGTGAATTTGGTATTAATGAATTTGGTAATAATTTGGAAAATTTACTTTTAACACCACCGATTAAAGGGTGTGTGGTAATGGGCTTTGATCCAGCTTTTAGAACTGGTTGTAAGTTAGCGGTGTTATCACCAACTGGAGAAGTTTTAGAAATTGGAGTAATATATCCACATGAACCTAAAAAAGAAGTCGATATGGCTGAGAAAATTATGCTTGCCTTAATGCAAAAACATGGAGTTAAGATTATTGCAATCGGTAATGGAACAGCGTCAAGAGAAAGTGAAGCATTTGTTGCTAACTTAATCAAAAAATATAATTTGGATGTTAAATATGTAATTGTCAGTGAAGCTGGAGCTAGTGTATACTCAGCATCACCACTTGCTAAAAAAGAATTCCCAGATTATTCAGTAGAGCAAAGAAGTGCTGTAAGTATTGGAAGAAGACTACAAGATGCTTTATCGGAACTAGTTAAAATTGATCCTAAAAGTATTGGAGTAGGACTTTATCAACATGATTTGAAACAAAAAGAATTAGATGAAGAATTAGGGTTCGTTGTAAGTAAAGTTGTTAATAAAGTTGGGGTTAATTTAAATAATGCTAGTGAAAGTATATTAAATTATGTTTCTGGTCTTAGTAAAAGTATTATTAAAAAAATCTTAGATTATCGAAAGAAGAAAGGTGTTATCAAATCTCGAGAAGAATTAAGAAAAGTGGAAGGTAATGATAAAGCTTTCGAACAATCAGCAGGGTTCTTAAGAATATTTGATGGGGATAATCCGTTAGATAAAACTAATATTCATCCAGAAGATTATGAACTTGTTAACAAAATTTTACAAGATAACAATATCGATGTAGCTAGGGTTGGTACTGATTATATGAAAGAAAAAATCGATGCCTTAAATAAAAATGAAGTAATGAATAAGTACGATATTTCGGAAGAAAAATGGGATTTAATTAAGAATAATTTAGTTAATGGGGTAATTGATCCACGTGATGAAGTAAAACAAATGACTTTACGTAGTGATATACTTACTATCGATGATTTAGAACTTGGCATGAGTTTAGAAGGAACTGTTCGTAATGTTACAGCATTCGGAGCCTTTGTTGACATTGGTTTACACGATGATGCTTTAGTTCATATATCAAAAATGAGTAAAGAATTTGTCAAACATCCGAGTGAAATATTAAAAGTAGGGGATATTATTAATGTCTATATTTGTGGCATTGAAAAAGAAAAAGGACGCGTTAGTCTATCTTTGATTGAGGAGTAATATGAAATTAATTTTGAATTTAATTAAAATAGCATTAGTATTTTTGTTTATGGCTGGAGTGTTTATTCTTTTAATAAATAAAACATTTATCTATGAAAGTTATGAGGAAGATATTATGAAAGGCGATGGTATTCCTATTAGTAGATTTATGTATTATCAAGGATTAAGTAAAGATTTAACTGCAACTTTTTTAACCCCACTTAGTGCTAGATATCTTAATACATATAAGAGTAATTATTTAAATAATTTAGAACAATGTTATGGAAAATATTATTATGATGAAACTAATGATATAACAATAACTAATTATAATATTATTGATAATAGTTATTATAGAACAATAAGAATAAGTATGGCTAATGAAAATTATTGTAGTGATGATTATGTACTTAGTGATATGTGGGTTTATGAATATAATAATGTTAGTAACTATGTTAAAGGGGATATTAGTAAAGATGCAATGGATTTATTAATTAGTACTGTTTATTCAGCAGTTAGAGTAAATGATCCAATTATAAACGATGATTATGAAAGTAGTGTTAATTTATCGGTTACTTGTAGTAATTCTGGTAGTGAATATACATTAACTTTTAGTGATTTTAGTGATGGAGAGCTTTTGATTGTTAAAGATGATGGAACTAATGAACAATTTGCTGTCTATGAAATTGCAGGTGTTGTAGAGTTTTTAAATACTTTAGTCTAGTAAATAATTAGTAGTTAGTTTATAATGATGTAAAGGAGGAGTCTCATGAAATCGTTTAGTATGAAAGACATTAAATATTTAATATTATATACAATT
>DVHV01000197.1 GCA_018711775.1 Candidatus Onthocola stercoravium
AAAATTTTTAAATGCTTCATTACTCATATAAAAATCACCCATTAAATTTTATGTATTTAATGAGTGATTTATCCTAGATTTTAAAGTCTTCAACAAAAGATGCAAAAGATAATTGTTCAGATTCTTTCTTTTCTTCTATTATTTTATTTTCTTCTTTTTGTTCTTTATTCCGATTTAATAAATCTATTTCTTGAGCTTTCAATGCCCAAAGATTAACACTTTCTTTAGTAATATTACTTCCAGTGCTTGCCATATCCATAATTGGAATTTCACTATTTTTAATTTCTTTAATAGTATCACTATCTACTTTACATAAATTGATATCTTTACTATTAGATAAATAAGCAAAATCAATTTTATAATCCTTGGTTTTAGCCTTCTTAAATAACATATTACCTTTCTTAGCCCTAGTTATTAAAACTAAATCATTAAGTTTTAAACGTTTACCAGTTTTAAAATTAGTAAATGCATTCAAATATTCATCTTCTTCTTTTATAGTTGCAGCATAAATAACATAATCTTCTTTCAAGTTAATTCCTTTAACTCCACTAGCTTTAGCTCCAACCGTTGGAATTTCAGCAGTTTTAAATCTTAAATATAAGCCATTATGAGTAATAAATAAAGTATCTTCTTTATAAATAGAAACATTTATTAATTCATCATTTTCTTTTAATTTTATAGCCATCATTGGCTTAGAATATCTCGTTACTTCAAAATCACTTAGTAATACTTGTTTAGTTAAGCCATTCTTAGTAAATAAAACTACTGTTTTTTCTTTATCCTTTAAAATCATACTAGCAATGATTTTTTCATCTTCTTTTATAACTACTGTATTACTTATATGTTTACCTAAATCTTTCCATTTACACTCTGGAAGTTTATGAATAGGTATATATAAATAATTTCCTAAATTAGTAAATAAAAGTAATGTATCTTGCGTACTAACAAAATATTTACTGCGAACAAAATCTCCTGGTTTTAAAGCAGTTTCTTCATCAGTTGCATTATAACTTTTTAAGCTTACTTTTTTAACATAACCATCATTTGTAACAACTACTACTACTTTTTCATTAGGAATCATTTCTTTTAAATCTACTTTAATTTCAGTTACTGTATCTCTAATTTCTGTTTTTCGTGGGTTAGCATAATTCTTTTTAACTTCACGAAGTTCAGACTTCATAACATTTTTTAATTTAGACTCATCATTTAATATTTCTTCACATTCTTTTATTAATCTTTGATATTTTTCACATTCTTCTTCAAGAGTTACAATATCTGTATTAGTTAAACGATAAAGTTGTAATGTTACTATTGCTTCGGCTTGTTCTTCGGTAAAGCCATATTTTTCTACTAAGTTATTTTTAGCATCTCCTTTATTTTTACTAGCCCGAATTGTCTTAATAACTTCATCAAGTATGGAAATTGCTTTAATTAAACCTGTTACAATATGGTAATTTTTTTGATAATATGCTAAATCAAATTCTGTTCTTTTAGTAATTACTTCTCTTTGATGAGCAATATAAGCATCTAGTATTTCTAAAATACCCAAAGTTTTAGGAGTTCTATTTACTATTGCTACCATATTGTAATTATAAGAAATCTGTAAATCTGTATTTTTAAGTAGATACATCAAAATTAAAACTTTATTGGCTCCACTTTTTAAATCGATTACTATTCTTAAACCTTCTCTATCGGTTTCATCACGGACTTCAGCAATACCTTCAATTTTTTTATCGATACGAATACCTTCAATTTTAGCAACTAAATTTTGTTTGTTAACATCAAATGGTATTTCACTAATAATTATTTGTTCTTTACCTTTTTCTTTTTTAAATTCATATTTACTTTGAACAATTACTCTGCCTCGTCCAGTTTTAAAAGCATCAATTATTCCTTGCTTACCTTGGGCAATACCTCCGGTTGGGAAATCTGGTCCTTTAACTATTTCTAAAATAGTATCTAAATAGCAATTGGGTGAATCGATTCTTTTAATCGTTGCATCAATTATTTCTCCTAAGTTATGTGGTGGAATATTTGTGGCATATCCTGCCGAAATACCGTTAGTTCCATTGACAAGCAAATTAGGAAACTTGGCTGGCAAAACTGTTGGTTCAAGTAATCTGTCATCAAAATTTGGGGACCAACTAACAGTATCTTTATCCAAATCACGCAGTAATTCCCCACTTATTTTGGCAAGTCTTGCTTCAGTATAACGGTAAGCAGCGGCTGGATCACCATCCATTGAACCATTATTACCATGGATATCGATTAAAATGTGATTTTGTTTCCACCACTGTGACATTCTGACCATTGCATCATACACTGATAAATCTCCATGAGGATGGTATTTACCTAAAACATCCCCAACAGTGGTTGCACATTTTAAATAACCTTTATCCCAAGTATTACCATTTTTAAACATAGCATATAAAATTCTTCTTTGTACAGGTTTAAGACCATCCCTAACATCAGGAATTGCTCGATCCTGAATTATTTCTTTAGCATATTTAGCAAAACGATCTCCCATTATTTCTTCTAGAGAGTAATCTTCAATTCTTTTTATTACATTTTCCATTTATTACACCGCCCTGTAATTATCTTCCATGGTAAATACGACATTTTCATTAATCCATTCCTTACGTGGTTCAACTTTATCTCCCATTAAAACATTGACACGTTTTTCTGCTAAAGCCGCATCAGTAATGTTTACACGTATTAAACTCCGAGTATCAGGATTCATCGTCGTATCCCAAAGTTGATCAGGATTCATTTCCCCTAATCCTTTATATCGTTGAATAGAATATTTACCAGTATTTTCTCTTTTTATTTCATCTAATTCTTCATCGCTATAAGCATAATACCTTTTTTTACCATAATCTAATTTATATAATGGTGGCATAGCAATATAAAGTTTGCCGGCTTCAATTAAGCCGCGCATGTAGCGATAAAAAAATGTAAGCAACAATATTTGAATATGAGCCCCATCGACATCGGCATCGGTCATGATAATTACTTTATCGTAATTAGAATCAGCAACATCAAAATCTTGACCTACACCTGCCCCAATTGTATAAATAAGAGTATTAATTTCTTCATTTTTCATGAGCTCTTCAACATTAGTCTTTTCACTATTTATTACTTTACCACGAAGTGGAAGAATTGCTTGGAATTTACGATCTCTTCCCCCTTTAGCAGATCCACCTGCTGAATCCCCTTCGACTAAAAATAGTTCATTAATCTTTGGATTTTTACTACCAGCGGGTGCTAATTTACTAGATAAATTTCTTTCTTGTTTGTTTTTAGATTTACCATTTCGGGCTTCTTCACGGGCTTTACGGGCAGCTTCACGAGCAACTTTACTTTTAATGGCTTTATCTAAAATGGCTAGAGCCACTTCCTTATTTTCTTCCAAATAAAATTTTAAAGCCTCATAAGTTATACTTTCTGTTACACTTCTTGCTTCTGGAGTTCCAAGTTTACCTTTAGTTTGGCCTTCAAATTGCAACAACTCTTCAGGTATTTTTAAACTAATAACTGCTGATAATCCCTCGCGAACATCTGCTCCATCAAGATTACCATCTTTAGCCTTAAAGATATTATTATTTTTAGCATAATCGTTGAAGGCTTTGGTAATACCTGTTTTAAAACCAACTTCATGAGTTCCCCCATCAGTTGTTTTAACATTATTAACGAATGATAAAATATTTTCATTATAAGTATCTGTATATTGCATAGCAACATCAACTTCAATTTTACCCTTAGTATTACTATAGTTTATTACTTTATGTAAGGTATTTTTGCCTTCATTCATGTATTCGACAAAACTAATTAACCCATTTTCATAATGAAA
>DVHV01000198.1 GCA_018711775.1 Candidatus Onthocola stercoravium
TTTAGACATACTTTTTGGATTGTTTCCGGAGTAAAAGAAGCAAAAGCTTTAACAAAAATGTTAAGAAACCATCCAAATTATCAAATGTTTAAAATAGTTAATGTAGCTGGAACTGGTGATGAAAATGGATATGAAGCATTAGATGCTGTTAGAAACGCAATAGGTAAAAATCCAGAAGATACCTATACAATTACAATTTCATGCGGTAGATTAACAACTGGGGTAACTGTAAAAGAGTGGACAGCAGTATTTTATTTGGCTGGTTCATATTCTACATCGGCATCCAGTTATTTACAAACCATATTCAGAGTTCAATCTCCTGCAACTATAGCTGGTAAAATTAAAACAGATTGTTATGTCTTTGACTTTGCTCCAGATAGAACTTTGAAAATATTAGCAAAGGTTGGAGATTTATCGATAAAAGCTGGTGCAATTAATACAAGAGAAAGAATGAAAGAATTTTTAAATTATTGTCCAGTAATTGCTGTTAACGGTTCTACCATGGAAAAATATGATGTTAATACCATGCTTCAACAATTAAAAAGAGCATATGCAGAGCAAGTTGCTGATCATGGCTTTGATGATACTAATATATACAATGATGAATTGTTAAATCTAGATCCAAATGCAATCGAAAAATTGAAAGAACTCGAAGGAATTTTAGGTAAAACTAAACAAACACAAAGAATTAGAGAAATAGATATTAATCTTCAAGGATTTAATGATGAAATTAATGAATCTGTTTCTAATAATCAGAATAAAGAATTATCTGAGGAACAAATTCAAATACAAAAAGAAAGAGAAGAAAAAAATAAACAAAGAAGAAATGCAATTTCTATTTTAAGAGGCATTTCAATAAGAATACCTTTATTAATATATGGAGCTGAAATAGCTGATGATCAAGATATTACTCCAGATAATTTTGTGGATTTAATTGATGATTCATCATGGGAAGAATTTATGCCTAAAGGTGTTACAAAAGAACATTTTAATGAAATAAAAGAGTATTATGATAGAGAAATTTTTATTGGTGCTGGTAAAAGAATTAGAAATATTGCAAAATATGCAGATGATTTTCCTCCACTTGAAAGAACTAAAAAAATAGCTGAATTATTTTCTTCTTTTAGAAATCCCGATAAAGAAACTGTTTTGACTCCATGGATAATTGTAAATAGACATATGGGAGATACTCTTGGTGGTTATAGTTTTTTTGATGAAGATTATGAAAATACTTTAGAAGAGCCGAGATTTATTAATAATGGAGAAGTTACATCTGAAACATTATCTAATACAAATTCTCATATTTTAGAAATAAATTCTAAAACAGGGCTATATCCACTTTATTTAACTTTTAGTTTATTTAAACAAAGATGCTTGAATACAGATGCAAAAAAGTTGGATGACGATATGATGAACAAGTTGTGGAAGCAAACATTATCGGATAATATATTTGTTGTATGTAATACTCCAATGGCTTGTAAAATAACTAGAAGAACTCTTGCTGGTTATAAACAAATTGATATTAATATTTGTGAAATGCCTAATATGGCAGATAAATTTAAAAATGATTTTGAAGAAGTCTATAATAAAATACATAATCCAAATACTTGGAATAAGGAAGGAGATATTATGAAATTTGATGCAATAGTAGGAAATCCGCCATATCAAGAAAATATAAGTAATTCAAAAGATAATTCCTCTTTATCAAAACAACTATTTCCATCATTTGTTGAAGGAGCAATCAAATTGAATCCAACATATGTTTCTCTTATAACGCCATCAAGATGGTTTGCTGGAGATGCTCAGGATAAATCGTTTGTTAAATTAAGAGAATATTTGAAAATACACAATAGTATTGTAAAAATTTATCACTATCCTAATGAAAAAGATTTATTTTCAAATGTAGAAATAAAAGGAGGTATAAATTATTTCTTATATGAACAAGCATATAATGGATTGGTTGATTTTTATATATGTGAAAATGCTATTAAAAACAAATCAACAAGGCCATTATTTGAAGAAGGATTGGACATTATTATTGCAGATTCTAATACCTATCCAATTTTGTTAAAAGTAAAAAATAATAACTTTATTTCTTTGACTACAATTACTAAAGGAAGAAATGCTTTTGGAATAGTTGGAAAAGAGGACAAAATAGCAGAAATTACTACAAGTAATTTTGAAAATGGTTTAGTACCTATTAGATGTAAGGAAAATAAAATAAGATATATTAATCCGAAATTAATTACTAAAAATGTTGATGTTTTTAAAAGTTATAAGGTTTTTGTTTCTAAATCAGCTGGTAATCCAAATAGTGACAATAAAATAATAGGAACTCCATATCTTGGACGAAAAAACGAAGCATGTACAGATTCATTAATACCTATTGGGTGTTTTGAAAACGAAGAAGAAGCAATTAACTTACAAAAATATTTAAAAACAAAATTTTTGCGTTTTATGGTTAGGATATTAAAAGTGTCTCAAAATGTATATCAAAATGTATATCAATTTGTGCCATTACAAGATTTTACTAATAAATCTGATATCGATTGGAGCAAGACTATTGATGAAATAGATCAACAATTGTATCAAAAATATAATTTAAATGATGAAGAAATAAAATATATAGAAGATAAAATTAAAGAAATGAAATAATAGTAATAATACAACAGTGAAGTGGAGTGGTGTTTGTGAATAGCATTGATAAAAGAAAATTAGAACTAGTGAGATTAGAAGGTATTGTTAATTTAATTTCAAAAAACATACCAGATGGTAAAATTGCAGATTTGTGTAAATCCGAGTTAAAAATTGAGTATAAAAATATCGATGATTTAAGAAGGATAAGTAAAGGAAATTTGATAAAAATCATTGACAAAAGTGGACTAGAATTAACAAAAGAAATTGATGCTATTTACGAACAATTTAGATATGGTTTAAAGCCAAGTATTACTATATTTTCATTCGAGCTAAATGATGATATGCTTATAGATGAAGCAGCATTGGAAATGAATATTAAGAAAAATCTCGATGGTGTTAGTTATAAAGAAGATGCAAAGTTTAAAAATATTAGATTAAAAAATGTTGAAAAAATTAACAACTATACTTATGAAATAAGTCTGGATTATTTACATAGATATACTTATATTAATGAAAGCGAAATGCCTGATTTAATTTATGAACTTAAAGATTGTTTTGTATGGTTGGGAATAGAGAAAAGGTTTGTAGCAATTCAAAATTGTCCTCCAGATGTTCAAAAAAGATTAACATTAATATTTTCATTAATAGTTGGAAAACCTTTGCATAATATTAGAATAACTACTGAATTAATTAATAAAATATTTAAAGGACCTA
>DVHV01000199.1 GCA_018711775.1 Candidatus Onthocola stercoravium
ATTATAATTAGAAATTTAAAAATATGATTTTTAGATTTCTTTTTTGCTTTTTTCTTTTTTTCGTCTGCTAGTATATCATAGTATTCTTCTGTATTATCATTCATTTTAGTATATTTATCGATATCTAATTCATCATTAATTGAATTTACAATATCCTGTTTAGTATAACCATATAAGTTTTTTGAATCTTTTTTCATAACTTCTACTACCTCTTATTTATATATTTAATTGTATCAAAAAACTAATAAAATGTCATTAAAAAACTAATGCATTTGCACTAGTCTTAATTTGCTGGTTCACTTTTAACCCAATAATAGGAATCTCCAGTTTTTTTAAATGTATGTTTATATAATGTACCATATTCTTTTAAGAAATTATAAGTCATATCTTCTTCTTCATTAAAATTTTCGCTACAAGTATCATTAGTTTTATCTCCAGTAAATGAAGTATAACATTTATCATTTACTATTTTTAAGAAATAATCATAAATAATTAATTCATCATTGCTTTCAGTAGCATTTTTGATTGATCTATAAGTGTGAGGTTCTCCGCCGATTGTGGTAGTATAGCTTTCAGCTAAGCCACAATAATAAAATCCATCTTCATAGTAACAAATTGTTGCATCATTATATTGAAATTGTTCATACGTTTCAATACTTTTACCATACATTTCTTTATACTTATTATTTATTTCATCACTAGATACTTTAGTAACAGTACAAATATCATCTTCGTAATTGTCGGTTGCAAATGTTATATTTTCACCAATACTACAAGTATTATTTTTTTGAGTTTTATCAATTTTAATCATTGATGTTTCATCTAAATCTAATAAACTGTAAGCATTACATATTCGCATAGCATTTTCTAAGTCATCATATTCTACTTCCTCATCAGCATAAATGGCTAATCCTGCACAAACTCCTAAATCATTATTACCAACATAATTATAAGCATTAGTAACTATTTCATCTTCAATATTAAGAGATTTTCCATTTATAAGGACTACAATTACAACTAATATAATAACTAACATCAAAATTATTAGACCAATAATAACTTTTTTCTTATTAGTTTTTTTTGATTCACTATTACTCTTTTTCATACTACTCCTTTTTAAACTTTTCTTGATTGAATTTCAGCAATTTTTTCAAAAACCTCTGAGGCATTATTAGCATTAATATCGCTATATCCTAATTCTCTTAATGCTTGAACTTTTACAGTATTTAATTGTTGAGTTCTACTTAGCTTTTCTTCATTTTTTTGTTCAATTTCTTGAATGAAACGTTTATGACTTTCTGCTAGCTTGCTTTTGCTAGCTCCACCATTATTATAAAGAGTTAATGCAGAATAAAGAATTCCCTCAAAAATAAATTGGCGGTCTTCATCAAAAGCAAATTCATCAGGTTTAATAAAACCATTTGTTTTAGCCATATAACCAAGAATATATTTTATTTCTGGGATATTATCCATAGATTGTAATAAATAATACAAATATCTTACCGCAGCACCTTGACTAGCATCGTCATCTTCTAATTTTTCTTTAAGTAAAAAAATAAAATCATTTAATAAATTTTTATTTTCCTTAGTTAAACCACTTAAGTCCAACCCAGAATCTACAGAATTAGTTGATTTAATAGCTGAATTAAGTCTTTTTTCAACAGCCATAAGATATTCTGTATTTACTACAATATTTTTTATTGTTTCTTCATCGCTATCTTTAATATCTAATAATTGTAATAGCAAAACTTTTTTTTCTTTAGGCCATTTATCTAAACTGTCCAAAACTAAATAATTATATACCATTTGTCGAGATACTCCTAAATATTTAGCTAATTTGACCTTAGTTAATCCTAATTCTTGTAATAATTCATTTAGTCTATCCATTATCTTCACTTTCCTTTATTTATTTACACATCTATTATACATAACTATACACTTAAAATCAATAGCAGTTTTACATTTTTATTCAGAATAAAAGTCAAACAAGTTTGTCATTCTTATTCGTTTTATTATTATAAATACTTTTTATACAGACAAAATTAATTAGTCAATAAATATCTTTAAAATTACAGATACCATAATTTTATTCCGTTTTTAAAAACACTTTTTATAAAACCGCAACCTAGACATTCTTCTCCTAAATATAATACACAAGCTTGTCCGGGTGTTACAGCTTTTACAAATTCTGGATATTTTACTTTAATATTGCCATCTTCTAAATATTCTAATTCTACAGCATGATCAGTGTCTCGATAACGAAATTTTGCAGTACAAAAAGTTGGTCGTAATCCCGATATAAAATTGACATTTTCAATTATACATTCATTAGATAACAAGTATTTATTGTCGCTACCAAATGCCACATATAAAATATTTTTTTCAATATCTTTACCGCACACATAATGTCTTTCGTGATTACCACTAATTCCAACGTTTCTTCTTTGGCCAATTGTATAATTCATTAATCCTGTATGTCTACCGATTGCTTCCTTGGTTTCAACATCAACGATATCACCAGGATTAGGTTTTAAATAATTACTAATAAACTTTTGATAATTTCTTTCACCAATAAAACAAATTCCTGTTGAATCTTTTTTGTGAGCCACATTTAAATTGTTTTCTTCAGCTAACTTTCTGATCTCTGTTTTGGTGTAATCTCCAACTGGGAATAATACATTACGAAAATTTTGCGGAGGAACATCTGCTAAAAAATAAGTTTGATCTTTATTTAAATCAATTGCCCGCAGAAGTTTACCATCTTTAATACGAGCATAATGACCTGTTGCTACATAATCTGCCCCTAACTTTTTGGCCTCTTTAATAAATAAATCAAATTTTATAAATTTATTGCATAGTAAATCAGGATTTGGTGTTCTTCCTTTTTTTAATTCTTCTAAAAAGTACGTAAACACATAATCCCAGTATTCTTTAATAAAATCAACACGATGAAGTTTAATTCCTAATTCATTACATAATTCTAATGCATCATTATAATCTTGCTCTTGAGGACAAATATCAGCAATATTATTAGGATTACCTAAAATATCATTATTAATATTTGAATCCCAATTACGCATGAATAAGCCTTCTACTTCGTATCCGGCATTTTTGAGAAGTAATGCTGCTACTGCAGAATCAACTCCACCACTTATACCAACTATAACTTTTTCCATAACAAATCACATAATAAGTATACATTAATTCAAGAACAAAAGTCAAAATAAATTTCTACTCTATTACAATAAAAAATTAAAGATGGTAATTAATTTTGCTCCTCCAAAATATAAAACGATATCACTTATAAGGATGGCAGCAATACACAAAAATATTCTTTTTAGTAATAAACTTAAATTTTCTTTATTAATTCTTTCGCTTGAAAATATTCTTTTAATAATTATATTTGCTATTTTTATTAATGACATAATGAATATACTTAAGAAAAACAAATAAATACCTTTAGTAATTAAGACGTATATAATGCCATATAGTAATCCTTTAATACCAAATATATCAATCAAAGAAGTGATCATAAAACCAATACTAAAGCCATTATAAAATACAAAAAATAAAACAAAAGGTATTCCTATTATAAATAAACTTAGGATAAATAAAGATGACAATATAACAATGTGCGGAATTATATTATTAATATGACTACTTTCAATACTTTGAAGCCATTCATTAATATTTAAAAGAATCAATTCTTTACTAGATTCATCTAAATAAATTAAAAATATAACTCCTAAGATGATACCAATAACAAAAATAATACCTAAAAATAGATATAACTTCTTATTAATGCTTGTCCACATATTATCACCACTTAATTATATTGAAAAAGCAATAAAAATATGATAAATTATTAATATCAATATGAAGGAGTGATTATTTTATGAATAAAAAAGTAATTAAAATAGCAACTTGGATAATGCTTATTTTAATGATTGGCAGTGTTATTACTGGATTATTAGTTTACTTGATTTAAAAAGGCATCAAAAATTCTAATAAGTTTAAAAATTTATCATAATGAAAAAAAACAATAAATAATGAACCTGTTAAAAAAGGACCATAGGGAAATTCATTATTTTTTTTAACTTCTAAACTGGCTACTGCATAAGGTAATGCTAAAAAAGATGATAAAATTAGTGCTACTAATCCCATTTTAAAATCCAAAATAAGCCCTATTAAAAAAGACAATTTAATATCTCCCCCACCCAGAGCTTCTTTTTTGAAAATTATTTTACCTAATTGAAAAATTATGAGCATTACAAAAAATAATGCAAGGCCTGATAAGGTACTAATTAATACATTATGCCAATCAAAATATATTAATTTTAAAATCAATATTAAAATACTTGCAACTAATAATGGAGAATCTAAAATAATCATATATTTAAAATCACTTACAAAAATAATTACTAATAATGAACAAATGATTAAGCCTACAAAAAAATTATAACCAACAGGAAAATATATGCTTGTAAGTGCAAATAAAAAGGCTGTTGCTAATTCACACCAAAAATGTCCACTGGCAATTTTTTGATGACAATATGTACATTTTCCTCTTTGAAAGACATAAGAAAAAAGAGGTATTAAATTATACCATTTTAAAACATGTTTGCAATTATCGCAATGACTTCTAGTTGTTAAAGCATTTTCTCCTTTTGGAAGTCTCAAACCTAGACAATAACAAAAAGAGCCCATAATGCTTCCTAAAATAAACATTATTACTACCATAATAAAACTCCCTATTGAATTTGTTCATACATATCAAACATTGGTCCAATAACAGCAATTATGATTAAACCAACAATTACCGCTAGCATAGAAATCATAATTGGTTCAATAAATGATTTTAAATTATTAATAATATTTTTATGTAATAATTGATAATATTCACTTACCTTTTGCATCATATTAGCAAGTTCACCGGTTGATTCTCCAGTAACTATCATATAATATGCAACATCTGGAACGGCCCAATGATCTTTAAATGCTTCAGATATTTTTTCTCCTTTAACAATATTATTAATAGTTTTGTATAAAATTGCTCTATATACTTCATTATTAGTTATTCTACTTAAAATATCCATACTATCAGTTATAAAAACATTATTTCTTAAAAGAGAAGCAAATGTTTTTGAAAATATAGTCATTTCATTATAAATTATAACATCTTTAACGATTGGAATATGCATTAAAAATATTTGAAAAGAAGTTTTGAAAGCTTTAACAGTTTTATATAAAATAACAAGAGTTACAATAGATACTGCTACTACCCCAATAATAATCATATAATCTTCTTTCAAAAAATTACTTACATCTATAACAATTTTTGTTACACCAGTTATTTCTGCGTCACTTGATGCATATATTTCTGTGAATTGAGGAACAACATAAACTAGGATAAATACAATAACTGCTAAAGCAAAAACCATAATAATTGTTGGATATGTCATTGCACTTACCATTTGCTTTCTGGTTTCATCTAATTCTGTATAGTAATTTGCCATATCATCAAGAGTTTCTACTAATGTCCCACTAGCTTCAGCAGCTTTAATCATATTTATAAGTAGAGCTGGAAACATAGTTCCTTGTTTTTCTAAAGCACTCGAAAAAGATTCACCTAAAGTTAGTTCATAGGAAATTGCTTTAAATGCTGTTACCCTAGCTTTATTACCTTTCATTTGAGCAGTCAAAATTTTAATTGCTTCATTTAATGTTAAACCTGCTTTAATATAAGTAGACAATTGAGTAAGCCAAAAAATAAGATCTTTTGTTGACATCTTTTTGCCAAAAAAAGTACTAGAATCTTTATGTACAAAATCAATAAAAGGTGAAGTTTTAATACTATAAACTACATAACCTTCATTAAGTAAATATGAGTTAATGTCCAATTTACTTAATCCGTTCATTGTTCCAGAAATAATACGACCATTAGTATCTTTCGCTTTATATAAATAAACATGTGGAGTTTTACTTCTAGTAGCCCCAGCATTTTGTAAATCTACTAATAACTCTTGTCGTTCTCTTTCTAAATTTGCTAGTGTCTTAGCGCTATATTTATAAACTTTCTCCTTTTTGGGTTTCTTACGAGTTTTTTCATAAATTTTTTCTTCTTCTGCCATAAATTGTTGCTTAGTATGACGGTATGTTTTATCTACTTGATAACTAACCCCGTTATAAATATTAACCCAAAAATCAAAAAACACTGCTTTAATACCAACCCCGGTATACACAATTATATTATATAAAATAACAAATGGGCTCTTTAAAATTTCTATAACACTATTAGATTTATTTGGAGTTAAAGTTTCTTGCATTTTTGCTACCTTCCTTTACTATAAATTAGTATACCAAAAATCAGAAAATAATACAATTGCTAAGAATCAAGAAAAATATAAAATTTGTCATTTTTC
>DVHV01000024.1 GCA_018711775.1 Candidatus Onthocola stercoravium
TGGATATGAAGAAACAATGAAAATAGGATTAATGTATGTATCAGATTACGGATATGGAGCAAATCCAGAAAAATGGACAACAGCATTAACTGAAGACAATTATGGAACAGATAATTGGATATATTTTAGCTCAAATGAATGGACTATTTCCCAACATGCTCCTCTCACTACTTTCTCCATCGATTCCTCCTACGGTGGTAGGGTGATTATCATCCAAAACAGCCGATTGTTTGCTGTTCGCCCGTCCTTCTATCTTGAGTCTACTGTAAACTATATCTCCGGATCCGGTACACAATCTGACCCTTTTAGAATTGCCTAATCTATGCTATAATACTTCCGACGAAAGGAAGTATTTTTATTATGGAAGATACAATTTGTGCAATATCAACATCTCTTGGTATCGGTGCTATTTCGATAGTTCGTGTTACAGGACCTGATGCTATAAAAATAGTAGATAGTATATTTGATGGTAACTTAACTGATAAAGAAACTCATACAATTCATTATGGCCATATTAAATATAATAATGAAAATATTGATGAAGTTTTAGTTATGCTAATGCTTGGACCTAAGACATATACAACTGAAGATACTGTTGAAATTAATTGCCATGGAGGTAAATCTACTACTGAAAAAGTATTAGAGATATTATTATCCTGTGGATGCAGATTAGCAGAACCTGGTGAATTTACTAAAAGAGCATTTCTAAATGGACGTATCAATCTTCTTGAAGCCGAATCAGTAAATGATTTAATTGTTGCTAAAACTGATGCTACTAGAACTTTAGCCATTAATAATGTTGATGGAATTTTAACTAAAAAGATTAGAAATATCCGTGAAAAAATAGTAAAAATACTTTCTAATATTGAAGTAAATATCGATTATCCAGAGTATCAAGATGAAGTACAAGTAACTCATGATTTAATGGATGAGTATTTAACTGATATAACTAAAGAATTAAAAAGTTTAGTTGATGGAGCCAAGAATGGTCGTATCATAAAAGAAGGAATAAATATTGCGATAATAGGGCGACCAAATGTAGGTAAAAGCAGTATCTTAAATCATTTACTTGACGAAGAAAAAGCCATAGTAACTGATATTCCTGGAACAACTCGGGATATAGTTGAAGGATCAATTACTCTAAATGGAGTAGCAATAAACTTTATCGATACCGCCGGAATTCGGGAAACTGATGATGTTGTTGAAAAAATTGGTGTCGACCGGAGTAAACGTTCTGCAGACCAAGCAGATATTGTATTAATGGTTTTAAATAATAATGAATTATTGACCGAAGAAGACCTGGAATTACTGGAAAAATACGATTCAGAAAATTTAATTATTTTTGTAAATAAATCAGATTTGGAACAAAAAATAGAAATTCCGGGAAATATTTCCCGGGAAATAATTTGGGGAAATACAGTTGATATAAACGGTCTAGATTCTTTAAAAAATGCCATAAAAAATAAATTAAATTTAGATAGTATTGTTAATAAAGACATGAGTTATTTATCAAATATTCGCCAAATAGACTTAGTAAATAAGGCAAATTCAGCAATTGAAAATGCTTATACTAGTTTAAAAAATGATATGCCAATCGATATGGTTGAGATAGATTTGAGATCTGCTTGGGAATACTTAGGAGAAATAATCGGCGATTCTTATCAAGATGAATTAGTTGATAATATATTTAGTAACTTTTGTTTAGGAAAGTAGGTGAGATTTATGTATGATTGTATAATTGTTGGTGGAGGACATGCTGGAATTGAAGCAAGTCACATTGCTGCCAAAATGTGCAAGAAGACACTTTTAGTAACTGGCAATATCAAAAATATTGGTGATATGCCATGTAATCCATCAATCGGTGGAACTGCTAAAGGGATAATTGTCCGCGAAGTTGATGCACTCGGAGGCTTAATGGGGCATATCGCAGATGTTAGTCAAATTCAAATCAAAATGCTTAATAACTCTAAAGGTCCAGCAGTTCGTTCCCTTCGTGCCCAAGCCGACAAAATAACTTATCCTAAAAATATGCAAGATGCTCTAATGCATACTCCAAATTTAACTATTAAAGAAGCCATGATTGAAGATTTAATCGTAGAAGATAATACTGTTAAAGGTGTAGTTACAGCAGATGGCGAAAAAATAAGTGGTAAAACAGTCATCTTAACAACTGGAACTTACCTAAAAGGTAACATTTTGATTGGTAGCGAAAATACTCCCGGAGGACCTCATGGTGAAGCGAGAAGCAATCACTTATCAGATAAATTAAAAGAATATGGTTTAAAAATCATTCGTCTTAAAACTGGTACTCCGCAAAGAATTAAAAAAGATTCAATCGATTTTTCTGTTATGCAAGAAGAAAAAGGAGATTCTACACCTTGGACATTTAGTTTTGATTATGAACCATCTTACGATGTAGATAAACAACAATCTTGCTATCTTTTATATACTAATGAGACTACTCACAAAATTATTCGAGACAACTTAAATAAATCAGCAATGTATGGTGGCTATGCAACAGGAGTAGGTCCTAGATATTGTCCATCAATCGAAGATAAAATAGTAAGATTTGCTGATAAAGAAAGACATCAATTATTTTTAGAACCTGAAAGTCTATATTATGATGATTGGTATTTACAAGGTTTTTCTACCAGTATGCCACGTGATGTACAAGAGAAAATGGTTCATAGTCTTAAAGGATTAGAAAATGCTATCATAACTAAATATGCTTATGCTATCGAATATGATGCTATCGATCCATTGCAAATAAAACCATCTTTGGAAAACAAAGTTATTAAAAACTTATTCACAGCAGGTCAAATAAATGGCACCTCCGGCTATGAAGAAGCGGCAGGTCAAGGTATTGTCGCGGGAATTAATGCATCATTAAAATTAGATAATAGAGAACCTTTAATTTTAAAAAGAAGTGATGCTTACATTGGTGTATTAATCGATGACTTAGTAACTAAAGGAACAATTGAACCATACCGTATGCTTACATCTCGCGCTGAATTTCGCCTTATCTTAAGACATGATAATGCCGATTTGCGTCTTCGAGATTATGCAAAAAAATGTGGTACAATTTCTGATGAACAATACAATCATCTTCAAGAAAAGAAACAAAAAATAGCAGATTTAACTAAGTATTTAAAAGAAAATCACATTAAAATAACTGAAGACAATAAAAATATTTTTATAGAAAATAACATACCAATTCCAAGTAGTAATTTAACATATTATGAACTACTTAAAAGACCAGAAATAAAACTTTCTTTCTTAGAAAATTTTATTCAACTTGATTACAGTGAAGAAGTAAAAGAACAAGTAGAAATAGATGTTAAATATGAAGGATATATAAAAAAAGCATATAAAGAAGTAGAAAAACTAATAAAACTAGAAGAAAAAGAAATACCTGATGATATCGATTATTCATGTGTTACCAACTTAGCAAGTGAAGCAAAACAAAAATTGAGTGTTGTTCGACCTAAAACTATTGCTCAAGCATCTCGTATAAGTGGTGTAAATCCTGTTGATATCTCAGTACTATCAGTTTATTTAAAGAAGGAATATAACAAATGAATATAGAAGAATTTATTAATGAAACAAAAAAATTAGGAATTGATGTAACTGGAGAGCAACTTGAAAAGTTAGAAATATATTGTAATTTTTTACTTGAATACAATTCACATACTAATCTAACAGCAATAAAGAATAGGGAAGAAGTCTATTTAAAACATTTTTATGATTCTCTAACATTAGTAAAATCAATCGATTTAACTAGCATAGAAAATTTACTCGATATTGGTACTGGTGCAGGCTTTCCAGGAATGGTTTTAAAAATATTCTTTCCTAATTTACAAATATATTTAGTTGATTCCAATAACAAAAAAACAAAGTTTTTAAACGAATTGAAAGACAAATTAAATGTTGATAAAGTAGAAGTTATCAACGCTCGCATTGAAAATATAACTTCAAGATTTATCAATAGTATAGATGTGGTTACAGCAAGAGCAGTTACAAACTTACCAGTTTTAGTTGAACTTGCTCTACCTTTAGTTAAAGTTAATAAATACTTTATTGCTATGAAAGGTAATGCCCAAGATGAACTCGAAAATAGCGAATATGCCATTACTTATCTCGGTGGCAAAATCGAAGATGTAAAAGAATTTGATTTACCACATGACGCCGGCAAAAGAATGCTTATTGCCATTCAAAAAACTCAAAAAAGCGAATTAAATAAATTGCGCCCATACGAAAAAATTATTAAAAAACCATTGCAAAAATAACTTATATAAGATAAAATTATAAGAGAATAAAGGGTTGATTTAAGTGAATAATACACAAACAGAAGAAAAGATACTTCAAGTCCCTATTGAGGATATAATACCCAATCGTTTTCAACCACGATTGGCTTTTGATGATGCCTCTTTAACAGATCTTGCAGCATCTATTAAACAACATGGAATTATTCAACCTCTTGTTTTAAGAAGGAAAAACGACAAATACGAAATAATCGCCGGTGAGCGAAGATATAAGGCCGCCAGGATGGCTGGTTTAGTTTCAGTTCCAGCAATTATTTCTAATTTAAGTGATCAAGCAAGTGCTGAAGTAGCAATTGTTGAAAACGTTCAACGTAAAGATTTAACTGCAATTGAAGAAGCAAGGTCTTATCAAACACTTTTAGAAAAAGGATACATGACTCAAGAGGAATTAGCCAAAAAGATGGGCTTATCTCAATCCGCAGTTTCTAATAAACTTCGTCTTCTTTCTCTTGATGAATCCGTTCAACAGGCCGTTATCAAAGAACAAATTTCTGAAAGACATGCGCGTTCTTTATTAAAAATTAAAGACCCAGAAATGCAAAAAGTTCTTTTAAATAAAATAATTACAGAACGTCTTACAGTTAAACAGTTAGAAGATGAAATTAAAAAAATAGTAGGTCCAACTACTGATATATCTTTAGACACTACACCTAAAGAACCATCAAAAAGCATGGATGACAATACTGCAAGTGCCATTTCTGCAATTAATAAGTTGATGAATAGTCAAAATCCTATAACTCAATTAGAAAACAACCAAAGTAATGAAAATTTATCGGATTCAGAAGTATTAGAAAAAACAGAAACGCCAGCAAATGTTAATGATATTGATGATATTCCAGTCATAGAAAGTGTGCCAAATATTGAAAGTATTGTTCATAATGCTGTCGATATAAAATCACTTAACCAAAATAGTAACCCTGAAGTACAAGGAGGTAATAATGTGAATCCAAATCAAACTCCAAGCAGTCCTAATGTTGCTGCTCCTTTTTCCGGATCTCCTGAAAAAGTGCCTAATAAGTTCTTTAATTTTTTAGAAAGCCAAGCGGCTAATCTTGACTTAGAAGAACCACCAAAAACCTTTGAATCTCCAGCACCTCAAGAACCAGAAAAACCTGCAGATTTATTAAATAAAACTGACAACATAGAAATGCTTGATGATTTCATTATTCCAGCAACTCCAATAAACAATAAAGTTATGAACGATGATTATCTAGATCATGTTATCAAAACAGTTCGGGGATTAAATTTTGATAGTGATAAAGTTGTTATAGAAGAAATGAATTTACCAACAGAATATCAAATAACTATAAAGATTAAAAAAGATAAAATTTGAAAATACTGAAAGTCACTCAGTATTTTTTTCTTCTTCACTACTTACATATTGTTCATTAGTTACTCCTGGTTCTGATCCTTTAACATAATAGTATAGTGCTGCCTTGTTCGTATCATTTGTCACACTACCAGTAATTGCATCAAGAGGTATTGCCACTACGTTTTTAGGTGTTTCATACCAACTAGTATCAACATCTTTTAATACATATTCAATTGTAGCAGCCCATGCATTTTTAGAATTGGTTCGCACTTTAGAAGTTATTGTTTGATTATCATCATAACCCATCCAAGTCATAACTAATGCATCTTGATTATACCCAACTATCCAAAAATCAGTGTTAGTTGAACCGGTTTTAATTGCATACTTATTACTAAATTTTGAAGATATTGTTAGTGCTGTTGGAGTAGTATAATCCACAAATGCAGCATTACTAGTTGTATTCATCATTTCATTTAATATATAAGTATAATTAGGATTTAAAACTAACGTTTCTTTTTCTTCATGTTCATATAAAACATTTCCATCCATATCTTCTATTTTTTCGATAAAATATAAGTCTTTTTTATATCCTCCAGAAGCAAATGTCGTATATCCAGTGGCAAAATCAATTAAATTAATTTCACTAGTACCCAGTGGTAATGAAGCAACTTCATTTAACTCTGCTGTAATACCAGTTCTATGGGCCACTTCAATCATGGCATCTACCCCTAAAAATAAATTTGTTTTAACAGCATAAATATTATCAGATAAGGCTAATGCCGCAGCCATCGTTATTTCTTTATTAGCGTATAAATCACTAGCATTCGCTGGACTATAAGTTTTTCCGTTTGCTAAATTAAATGTTGTTGGTTCACTTGAAAATGTCGAAGACATTGTCATATTATTTTCTAAAGCCGCATAGTAAAGGAAAGGTTTCATTGTTGATCCAACTTGTCTTACACTTTCTAAAGCTCTGTTATACTCGCTAGTTGCATAATTCATTCCCCCAGTTAAAGCCTTAACTGCTCCAGTATTAGGGTCAACTATAATACTAGCCACTTGAATTTCCTCATCAACTTTATTAGCCAAAATATTTTCTTCCATATTGGCTTGGACATCCATGTCTAAAGTTGTATAAATTTTTAACCCCCCAGCATCAATTAATGATTCAGGTATCCCCGGAATATTTGCAAGTTCATCCAATACAGCATCTTGATAATACATTAGCATTTGTAAGTTATTAGTCTTATTTTGTCCATATATTTCAATATGCTCTTGAAATAAATTATTATAAGCATCTTCATCAATATAATCGTTATTAAGCATTGATTTAGCAACAATTTTGGCTCTTCTTATACATGCATCATAATCAGATACTGGATTATAAGCCGCCGGATTTTTAGATATACCTGCAAGCATTATTGCTTCTTCTAAAGTTAGTTCACTAGGTTTCTTATTAAAGTAATATGCCGAAGCATTGACAATACCCATATTACCTTGTCCATAATTGATAGTATTTAGATATCCTTCTAATATCTCATCTTTATCATAATGAACTTCTAACTCGAGAGTTAAAAATGCCTCTTCAATTTTTCTTTCCCAGGTTTGATCAAAATCTAAATACAAATTCTTGATATATTGTTGCGAAATCGTCGAAGCCCCTTGCACAATCGTGCCACTTTTGATATTTAAATACATTGCTTTCATAATTCTTAAATAATCAAATCCATGATGTTTATAAAAGTTTTTATCTTCGACAGCAATCGTAGCATTGATTAAATATTCACTTATATCCTCGATATTTGCCCATTCATTATTTCTTGACCCTTGATATATAAGTTCATTATTATTGTCATAAAGATATAAACTACCACTAGTTTTTAAATCTAGTCTTGGACTAAGGTAAGCATAGGTATAAAGTCCAATAATTACGACGATAAAAGATATAAATCCAAAAAGCATTAACTTGAATAAAAACCGTACTTTCTTCAATTTATATCACCTAAATTTTATTATGTTAAAAAAAATGTAAAATATAAGTGCAAAATTCTATATATTATGCTATAATTATCAAGAAAAAAAGCGGGGTGAAAAAAATGCGCCGTAAAATAGATTGGCAATTGTCCGATAAAACGTCAGTTTTAGTTGATTTAAAAGATGTTTTTTGTAAATATGAAGAAGATAAATTTTTAGAATTTATTGAATCAGATGTAACAAATTATATAGATTTAGAAAATAAGAAGTATAAACGCTTATCTAGTGAATATACTATGGAAATAGATTTTTTAAATAATGTTTGCGCATTTAATTTTCCAACTCATGAAAATTGTAGTTTTGATTGCGAAAGCAATATTGATATAGATGAAAAAAGAGTAACAATAAAATATAAAATAGCAGATGATGAAAAAATAATAACTATAAATATGAAAGAGGAATGAGATGAAAGAATTAATAATTGCTGCTTTGCAAAAAAGCATTTCCGATATGGGAATTAATTATGATGGGGTTATTGAAATAAGTCGTCCTAAACAAAAAGAAAATGGCGATTATGCCAGTAATATTGCTATGAAACTTGCTGGAATTATGCATGATAATCCTATGAATATTGCTGCATCTTTGGTTGATAATTTTAGTTGTTCACAAGTTACCAACATTGAAATTAAGGCTCCAGGTTTTATAAACTTTTTTGTAGCCAAGGATTACTTATTAGAAAACTTAAAAAAAGTTTTAGTGGAAAAAGAAAATTATGGACGAAGCAACATTGGTAATGGCCAAAAAATAAATATTGAATTTGTTAGTGCTAATCCTACTGGTATCCTTCATTTAGGTAATGCTAGGGGTGGTGCTTATGGGGATTCTCTTGCTCGTATAATGCGCTTCTGTGGCTTTGATGTAACTGAAGAATATTATATTAATGATGCCGGAAACCAAATCAATAATTTAGGTGAATCAATAAAAGCCCGTTATTTTGAAATTTGTAAACAAGATTATCCAATGCCTGAAAACGGATACTTTGGTAAAGAAATAATTGCTATGGCTGAAGAAATTTATGCCGAACATCAAGATACTTATTTAAATAAAGATATTGAATTTTATAAAGAATTTGGTACCCAAAAAATGTTAGATCGTATCATCGCTGACTTAAAAGAATATGGTATCAATTATGATGTATTTACTAGTGAAAAAGCCATCAGTAAAAAATATAATTTAAAAGATATAATAAACAAATTATCTCAAAATGGCTATACATATGTTAGCGATGGTGCTACTTGGTTTAAATGTAGTAGTATATTTGATGATAAAGACCATGTTTTAATTAAAGAAGATGGAACTCTTACTTATTTAGTCCCTGATATTGCATATCACTATGATAAATATAATCGTGGATATGATAAGATGATTGATATCTTTGGAACAGACCATCATGGTTATGTTGCTAGACTTAAAAGTAGTGTTAAAGCTCTAGGTAACGATCCTGATAAACTAGAAGTAAAACTATTACAACTAGTTCGTCTTGTGGAAAATGGTGAAGTTGTCAAAATGAGCAAGCGTACTGGTAAATCTGTTACTTTAAAAGATTTAATTGATGAAGTTGGTGTCAATGCAGCTCGTTATTATTTTTCAAGATATAGCCTTGATACCCAAATGGATTTTGATCTAGGCCTAGCCAAAAGTAAATCTAACGAAAATCCAGTATTCTACGTATCTTATGCTTATGCGAGAATATCATCAATTTTAAGAGAAAAAGATACCAACAATATTCCTGAAAAATTTGAAACATTAAATAATATTGATACATATAATGTGTTAGAAGAAGTATATGCTTTTCCAGAAGTAGTTGAAAATGCCGCTTTAAAAGAACTTCCTCATTTAGTTACTAACTACGTTTATGAATTAGCGAATCTTTTTCATACATATTATTCTAAAAATAGAATACTTACTGATAATGAACAAGAAACTATGGAAAACATCTTGTTAATTAAAGGAATACGTCAAACAATATATAATGCATTAAATTTAATCGGGGTAATCCCACCAGAAAAAATGTAAGGAGGACAATTATGAAATTAAGTGAAATACCAAAAGAAGAATTAGAATTAATGGGTTATGATGATATTGCTGCAGTAATACTACAAGAGTCTGGCAAAAAGATGAAATTGCAAGATATTTTCAAGAAAGTTTGTAAAGCATTAGATTTACCAGATAGTGTTGTGGAAGATCAACTTATGGACTTTTTTGAACTAATGTCAATTAATAAAAAGTTTATTATGTTAAAAAATGGTTACTGGGATCTTCAAACTCGTCATAAATTAGATATTGTTATTGAAGATGAAGAAGAAGACGAAGAAGAATTAGAAATTGAAGATGAAGAAATTGAAGATATCGAAGAACCAGAAGAAGATGACATTTTCTATGATAAAGACGATGAAACTGAAGATGTCGATGATGATGACCTAGCAGACCTTGTTGTAATTGATTCCGAAGATGAAGCTAATATGTAGCTTCGTTTTGTGTTTTAAAAATTATAAGGAGGAAAGTTATGTTTAATAGATTAGAAGCAATAGTAAAAAAATATGAAGAAATAAAAGAAGAATTAGTTAAACCAGAAGTTTTAAGTGATTTTAATAAATTAAGAGAATTATCTAAAGAAGAAAGTGACTTAAAAGAAACAGTAGATGTCTATAATGAATATAAAAAAGTAAAAGATAATTTGGCTCAAGCCCATGAGATGGAAAATGATCCTGAACTAAAAGATATTGCGGCTTCTGAAATAGAAACTTTAACCAATCAAGAACAAGAATTATATAAGAAATTAGAAATTCTTTTAGTACCTAAAGATGAAAATGATGGCAAGAATGTTATCATGGAAATTCGTGGCGCTGCTGGTGGGGATGAAGCCAACATATTCGCCGGAGACCTATTTAGAATGTATTCGCATTATGCTGAGGCTAATGGCTGGAAAATTGAAATTATTCACGAGGTTGAAGGAACTAGTGGTGGTTATTCCCAAATTGAATTTATGGTAAAGGGAGATAATGTTTACTCTAAATTAAAATATGAAAGTGGTTCTCATCGTGTTCAAAGAGTCCCAGTTACAGAAACTCAAGGACGAGTTCATACATCTACTGCTACTGTCTTAGTTATGCCAGAAGTAGAAACATCAAATATTGAAGTTAAAGAAAGTGACATTAAAATGGATGTTTACCACTCAAGTGGTGCCGGTGGACAATCAGTTAATACTTCCAATTCTGCAGTTAGACTTACGCATATTCCAACTGGAATAGTTGTAACTTGCCAAGTAGAAAGAAGCCAACTTAAGAATCGTGAAAGAGCCATGAACTTACTAAAAATTAGGATTAACGAAGAAGCCCGCTTGAAAGAAGAACAAGAACTCGGAGCAGCAAGAAAAAGTAAAATAGGTACCGGAGACCGTTCAGAAAAGATAAGAACTTATAATTATCCTCAAAATAGAGTAACAGACCATCGTATCAATTTTTCTATCATGAGTCTTGACCGTGTTATGGATGGTGACCTTGAACCAATCATTGAAGCCTTACAAACAGAAGATTTAAAATTAAAACTTGCTGGAGAGAAATTTGAATAGACCACAAAATATCAACATTAAAGATTGGCAAATATTAAAAGAAAAATATCCTAATAATTTAGAAGAAATTGTAAGTAAAATAGAAAGTGGCTATCCAATTCAATATTTAATTGGCAATGTTGAGTTTCTAGATTGTCTAATTGATGTTGATGATAGAGTTTTAATACCCCGATTTGAAACTGAATATTTAGTATCCCTTGTAATCGATTATGCTAAAAAGCATTTTAATCACAAGATATCAACAATCGATTTAGGTACTGGCAGTGGTTGCATTGCTATTGCTTTAAAAAAGCACTTAGATTCGCAAGTTACTGCTGTAGATATTTCTCTTGATGCCTTGGATTTGGCTAAGTATAATGCTCAAAAAAATAACGCTGAAATAGAATTCATCCATCAAGATATGCTAAATGATTTAAAAGATAATTATGATATTATTATCTCTAATCCACCATACATTCCTCATGATGGCTATGTGGAAGATAAAGTTTTAAAGTATGAGCCCCACATAGCCTTATTTGCGGAAGATAACGGACTTTACTTTTATAAACAAATTATCAACAAGCATTTAAAAAATCTAAATAAACCAGGGCTTATGGCTTTTGAAATTTGGGATAATGAATCATCAGACTTACAAAAATTTTTAGATGCTAATACTAATTTAAAATATGAATTTGCAAGTGACTTAACAGGACGGACTAGATATTTATTTATTTTTAATGAATAAAATAAGCAATGATTACGCAATATTATTTTAGGTGATAATATTGAAAAAAATAATCATTGCTTTATTTTTTGTAACACTTCTATTTTGTTTATCAATAGAATCTTCTGGAGAAGTTTTAATACCTAATAATGCTATAAGATTTCGTATTATAGCTAACAGCAATTCTCCAGAAGACCAAGAAACAAAAATGCAAATTCGTGAAAAAATAGAACCAGTTTTTGCAGAAATCCTCGAAAAATCTAACTCTAAAGAAGAAACTAAAGAACTTATAAACCAGAATATGGCCAAATTTGAAAGTATTATTGAAAGTTTTAATGTCGAATATACTATTAATTACGGTAATAATTATTTTCCCGAAAAGGAATACAAAGGAGTAATGTATCCTGAAGGTAATTATGAATCACTAGTAATAACATTAGGTTCTGGCCTCGGAGAAAATTGGTGGTGCGTTTTATTCCCACCGTTATGTCTGCTTGAAGCTGAGGAAGAAGAAACTAATTCTGCTAATTACACTTTTTATATTAAAGAAGTTATAGAAAAATTTTCTTAAATATGCATATATTTGATTAAGGTGATCAATATGCAAGAAATAGTATCCATTTTATTAATAGGAATATCCTTATCAATGGATACTTTTTCTTTGTCTTTATCTGTTGGCTCAATTGCTAACAAAAATAATCTTATTAAAATTCTTCCGTTATTTGTTGGTATATTTCATTTTTTTATGCCCCTATTAGGTAACTTTATAGGTCTTAGTATCATTAAATTGTTAGATTTAGCCAGCAATGTAATTTTAGGGTCTGTTTTAATAGTCCTCGGTATTAATTTAGCCGTTCACTATATAAAAGATGAAACAGCAGATATTAAGATAAGTTTTTTAGGTCTAATTTTTTTTGCTCTAAGTGTCTCTATTGATAGTTTTTCTGTTGGTCTTGGAATTAATGATATAACTTCAAATTCCATTCTTGCCAGTATTATATTTGCTTTATGTAGTGCAGCCTTCACCTATTTAGGTATAATTATCGGAAAATATAGTAGTAAACTCATAGGTAAATATGCTATCATTTTAGGTATATTACTATTATTGTTATTAGGAATATTTCACCTTTTAATCTAAAAATGTTATAATTAACTCGGTGGTAACTATGCTTACATTTGATGAACTTATAAATGAACTATGTAAAGAAAAAGGTATTAAACTAACAAGCATATCTAAAAATTGGATTAAAGTTCTAGAGCGTGACAATCAAATTCATTATATTATCTCTCATAAATTTGATCTTAATAATAATTCAGTTACTAAAATTCTTGATGACAAATATGCTTTTTATGAACTTATGGAATTAAAGAAAAATCCTATAATAAAACATCATATAATATTTAGAAATTATTCCAAAGATTATATTAAAGAGCTATATGAATTATATAATCATAATTTAGTTATTAAAGCCAATCTTGGAACCTGTGGCAAAGAAGTATTCCATGAAACTGTTTTAGAAAAAATATATGATTTATTAGATAATCTATTAATTAAAAATTATTCTTTAAGTATATGTCCTTACATAAATATTAAAAATGAATATCGTGTTATAATTTTAGATAGCCAAATACTACTAATGTATGGTAAAATAAAACCTGTTGTCTATGGTGATGGAAAGAAAACACTTAGAGAATTATTAATAGAATTTAATCCACATTATTTTGAAAATAAGAAAAATATTCCCAATATTGTTTTAAATAAGGAAGAAAAATATGAATATAATTGGCAATTCAATTTATCTAAAGGGGCCAATATATTTATGGATATTCCCAAATTTTTAGAAGAAAGAATTTCTAAACTTGCATTAAAAGTTGCTAAAGAAATAAATATTAGATTTTGTAGTATTGATATCATATTAGATAAAGAAGATAATTTGTATTTGATGGAAGCCAATAGTGGTGTAATGATGGACAATTTTATGAACATTCATGAAAATGGTATAAATATTGCTAAATATGTTTATGGAAGTGCCATAAATAAAATGTTTGTAAAATAAAATATATTGGAGGTAAATATGAAGAAAATAATTATTGAAGGAAATAAGACTTTAAGTGGAACAATTAAAATTGGTGGTGCTAAAAATAGTGTAGTTGCTTTGATTCCGGCATCAATAATGGCCAAAGGAAAAGTAAAAATAACAAACGTTCCCAATATATCTGATAAAGATGCATTAATAGAAATATTAAAATTGTTAAATGTTGAAGTAAAAAAAAGCAGTGGAATTATAGAAATAGATTCAACTAATATCATTAATGGTGTAATACCTGAAAATTTAAGCAATAAATTGCGGGCATCTTATTACTTTATGGGAGCTTTACTTGCTAGATTTAAAAAAGTGGAAATGTATTTCCCTGGAGGATGTAATATAGGTTCTAGACCAATAGATTTACATTTAAAGGGTTTTGAAGCACTTGGTGCAACAATTACTAAAGAAGATAGCAAGTATTTAATAGAAGCAACTGAACTAAAAGGTACTGATATTATGCTTGATTTTGCCTCTGTTGGTGCAACTGTTAACTTAATGATAGCAGCAACTATGGCTAAAGGGACAACGCATATTATGAATGCTGCAAGAGAAGCTGAAATTGTCAATATTGCTGAATTATTAAATAATATGGGAGCAAAGGTTACTGGTGCTGGAACTGAAGAAATAACTATCGAAGGAGTTGATGAACTTCATAGCGCTGAAATTAAAGTAATTCCCGATCGTATTGAAGCTGGAACTTACATAATTATGGGAGCTTTACTAGGAGATAACTTAACCATTGAAGGAATGATTCCTGAACACAACATTCTTCTTTTAAATAAATTGCAAGAAATGGGTGTTAATTTTAAATTGCAAAACCATAAAATAATCTTAAATAAATCTAGTAATCTAAAGCCAACTAACGTTAGAACTGCTATATATCCTGGTTTTCCTACTGATTTAGGTCAACCAATGGCAGTATTATTAACTCAAGCAAATGGTGTATCGCTGTTTGAAGAAACTATTTGGGAAAATCGCATGGGACACGTCAAATATTTAAACAAAATGGGAGCAAATATTGAAGCAGAAAGACAATGTGCCAAAATAACTGGTCCAACCCATCTTCACGGTGCAGAAATTACTGCTACTGACCTTCGTGCTGGTGCAGCCTTAGTTACCGCTGGATTAATTGCTGATGGCACGACAATTATTAATGATGCTGAACATATTTTAAGAGGTTACGAACGAATTATCAACAAATTATCTTCAGTTGGTGCTAATATTAAAATTATTGAAGTATAATGTAGTGAGTATCACTACTTTTTTCTTGGGGGTAAGTATGAAAAGAAGATATAAACTTTTATTAATAATAGTAATAGGTGCGGCTTTAACAATTTTGATTAATTTTATAACCGTTAAATCTCTTATTAATTTAGTTAGTATCGGCGATGGTTTTAGTTTAGGTATGACCCCATATAATGTTGCTGGCCCAAGTTTTAATGATTATCTTAAAGATATATTAGAAAATAAAAATAAATTAGACAGTTACAACAATGAATTTTCTAAAGCTCACTTAACCATTCATGAATTAAATGAATATATGGAAGATAATACTTTAGGAAAGTTTACTAGAAATCCTATAAAACAAACTATTGCCTCCGCCGATATTATTACTTTAAGCATTGGCTTAGATGAATTCGCCGACCTTTCCCTCCAAAACAATTTAACAACAGAAAAAATGGAAAATTATATTTCCGAAGTTAAAAAATTTTTACAAACAATTCGTGAATTTTATGATAAAAAAATTATTATTATTGGCCTTTACCCAGCTTATAAATTTGATCAAAGTGATGCTTATGAATTAAATAATGAATTAAAAAAACTGGCTGGCAAATATAATTGTCAGTTTCTAGACATAATGGCTTACTATTTAAACGATGAGTATTATTTAGATAAAACTAGTTATTATCTTAATTATAAAGCCCATAAAAAAATAGCTGAAGATTTAACAATGATGATTAAATAAATAATTTTATCTAATTTCCTTGCAAATGTTAAATATATATGATATTTTAATGGCGAGGTACTATGAAAAATAATTTTAGCAATTTTATAAAAATAATTTTTATAATAATTCTTATAGCTCTATCTTTTTGGGGAATGTTTTACTTAATAACTAAAAATGATAATTTATCAAATAACTCACAACCAAGTTCTTCGAAACCTGATGAAAATATTTATTTACTTGATGAAGAACTAACAACAATATTTTCTTATATTAATAATGTAAAACTATCAGATAATCCTGCTTGTATAGCCTTAGGTAATGATTTAGGTTATCAAATTAATAATAACGAAAATTTTTTTAATTACTATGCATCAGCTATTATGGATTGTTTACACGAAAAAAATTATCCTGTACTAACTTATAATGATGAAATCAGTTATAAAATAATTAGTG
>DVHV01000025.1 GCA_018711775.1 Candidatus Onthocola stercoravium
TAAATAAAAATATAAAAATTATTAAAATATCTAAGCTAACAAAAACTTTTCCTATATTATTAAATATCCACTTAATATATCTATTTGAATCATTATACCAATTTTGCTGAAGAATTTGAAAACTTTTCTTAGATTTATAGAATAGATAAATAAAACTAGGTAATATACTAAGTAAAAAAATTAACATTTAATCACTTCCTAAAAAACTTTTAAAGACTTTAATTGTTTGTTGTAGTCTTTCTAGATAAGCATAATGTGATGCACCTTCATAAGTTACTAAACCAGCATTGGGGATAATTTTTTCTAAAATTTTGGCATCCTCATAGCTTACCTCTGCATCATTTGTTCCCCATATTAAAAGTGTTGGACATTTTATTTGAGACAGTTTATCACAAAGGTCTTGATTTATATGTTTAACTAAAACTGAACGCATTGTAGGAGTTGCATTTTTGTAATCTCTAGATCCTACCATTTTTTTGACAACGTTTTCAAAGACTTTTAAACCTGGTGTCTTTTTCACAAACTTATAAAAACGCATTTTTAATGTTGGTTTCTTTATTTTTTGCATAAATGGGGCTGCTAAAATAACTAGTTTTTCAACTTTATATTTTAATGCATATACTAAGGCTATTTTTCCTCCGAATGAATGACCAATAATTACAACTTTATTTATTTTCAACATTTTTAACAATTCATTTAACATATCGGCATAATCATCTAAACTCCAAGGATATGGCGGCTCACTGCTTTTTCCAAATCCCGGCAAATCAATTAAAAGACAATTATATTTTTGTAAAAATGGTTTAGCAAGCGGAAGCATCATTTCAATATTTTGGCCCCAACCATGTAAAAATACAAGACTAATAGCACTTGAATTATTATAATAATCATAATTTATTGAAGTATTTTTTATTATTGCTTCCACTTTTACACCTTCTTTCTAAGTCACAGATAAAACTAGCAAAATAATTGCTTTTGTAACTATATTATAACATATGCCTAAGAAATAATCACGTTATGTGTTTTTTCTAATTAAATATATACATACTTTAGCATATGTTACTTTAAAAGTACAGTGTTTTTTTGCTTTGATAAATTGGGATAATAACTTTATTGATTGGCATTGTTTATAATGTTTGTCTTGTTTAAGTTTCAAAGTCCCGACTTGGGTCCTTGAAATATTGAGATATTCATTTTGTTTACCCCTTTTATAATTTATTTATTAATGACTTACATACTTCATCATCACTTATTCTAGTTATAGAAAATGTTTTATACCCTATCCTATTTATACTAGCACCACAATGATAAACTATATTATCATCTAATATAAAATACCTATCATGAAATGTATTATCATACTTAACAGTTAAGTTATTGTATTGCCCGTTATACCTACTTATATCTTGGGCTGTTAATAAATTATTTGATTTAGTTATAATCGTTACAGGTATATTTAATCTCTTGATAATATCTAGTATTGTAGTATCAGCATAGCCATCGATTATTACTAATTTGGTCTTGGCTTCTTTAAATATTTCTTGAATCTTGGAATAAGCATCATATATTTGGCCATCAAAATATATTTCATTTGCTTTCTTTTCTTCATTAAATTTTTGAAATGATTCTTGTAATATTTTTATTTTTGAATCATGTTCTATAACTAAATTATTTATATATTTTTGTTCAAGTAAATTTGTTGATATATATTTACGCATGGCAACAAAAGCATTAATAATTTGAATGCTAGTTTTTATTGCATTATCGGTGTGCAATACACTGGATAGCATAGCCACTCCTTGCTCAGTAAAGGCATAAGGGCTGTATCTCCTGCCACCTTTTACGTTTGAGGTTCCAGTTTGGAACCTCAAACTATTAAATTCTTCATTCGTTAACCTAAACATAAAAGTTTCAGGAAACCTTTCTAGATTTCTTTTTACTGCTTTATTTATATCTTTTGTCCCGTTAGTACAATTATATAGTCTAGCCAAATCGCTATCTAGCATTACTTGGACTCCACGAATTTCATAAATTAAATTTTCAATATTTGTTTCATCTTTTACTAAGTTATTCATACTATACCCCCTTATAATTTATTTATTAATGACTTGCATACTTCATCATCATTTATTTTAGTTATGGAAAATGTTTTGTATCCTATCCTATTTATGCTAGCACCACAATGATAAACTATATTATCATCCAAAATAAAATATTTATCATGAAATGTATTATCATATTTTACCGTTAAATTATTATACTGCTTATTATATCTTTCTATATCTTGCTTTGTTAATAAGTTGTTTTGTTTGGTTATAATTAACACGTCTACATTTAATCTTCTAATAATATCTAATATTGTATTATCAGCATAAGAATCTATTATTACTAGCTTACTTTTTGCTTCCTTAAAAATATCTGTATCTTAGAATAAGCATCATATATTTGACCATCAAAATATATTTCACTTACTTTTTTCTTTTCTTCAATTTTTTGAAATGATGTTTCTAATATTTTTATTTTTTCATGATCTTTGAGCACTAAATTATTTATATATCTTTGTTCGAGCAAATTATTCGATATATATTTTCTCATAGAAACAAAAGCATCCATAATTTTGATACTTATTTCTTCTGCAACAGGTGTTCTAAGCACTGTTGCAAGCATAGCTACTCCTCGTTCAGTAAATACGTATGGTAAATATTTAGAATATTTGCCTTGTTCCAATTCTAAGGTTTCAGATTGAAACCTTAGAATATTTCGATATTCATTTTTTGTTAATTGAAACATAAACCTTTCTGGAAATCTATTTACATGTCTTTTTACAGCTAGATTTATTGATTTTGTTCCGTTA
>DVHV01000026.1 GCA_018711775.1 Candidatus Onthocola stercoravium
AACTTAGGAAATTTACAATTTAATAAATTTTACTACTATGACAATGAAGATGTTACAGTTGATAATTTGACTTCTAGTCAAAAGATGCAAATAGTATATAATAAAATCAAAAGCAATTATTCGATAAATGGGGATATTATAAATGATGTATATTATTTAAATAGTATTCCAAAAGGAGAATTTGATTATTTTTACTATGATTTTTTGGGAATAAGTGAGAATTATGTAAATCAATTTACAGTAAATATAGATGGCTATAGTGACCCTTATTGTTTAGTGGAAAACCAATATATAAATTGTTATTCTAACGATGGAGCATATGTATATGATAGTATAGGTCCTGATAGTATTAATTATATAACTTTTGATAGTGCAGAAATTAAAGATAATGATTTAATTGTATATGCTAATTATATTAATGTATATATAGGAGAGGCTAATCTTTGTGGTAGTCAACTTGCCTGCGACAATTTTGAAATGATGAAAGACACATTAGGTGATATCTACAATGATTTAGGAATATATAGTGATCCAAACCAAAATAATAAATTAGATAATTTAGATTATTATGCTAATTTATATTTTGAAGAATCACAAATTATAAATGATTTTGATAATTATGTAATAGAAAAGTTGATTGAACACTACAAAAATGAAGGGAAAATAGGTAAACTAGAAATAGCTTATAAAAAAGATTCCCAAGGAATTTATCATTGGTATTCAAGCAAATTAATAAACGATTAATTAGAAAATTGATATTTTGTTTCTTGAATATCAATTTTTATTTTAAGTAGAAAATACAACGATTATATGATAAAATCAATTTGTAACAAGGAGGTTAATTATGGGCTTATTTAACAAATTAAAAAATATTTTTAGTAATAAGAAAGAGGAAGAAAAGACAAATGAAGAAGTAAAAAAATATGATGAAGGACTAGAAAAAACTAGGACTGAATTTGTCTCTAAGCTTAATATGTTAGGAATTAAATATACTAAAGTAAATGAAGAATACTTCGAAGAACTAGAAAATGTTTTAATTATGGCCGATATTGGAGTTAAAACAGTAATTGACTTTATCGACCGTTTACGAAAACGCGTAAAACAAGAAAATATAACTGACACCAAATATTTGAATGAAGTTATCGTCGATGAATTATTTATCATTTACGTTAATAATGAATCAATTACGGATAAGATTAATATGGCTGAGGATGGACCAACTGTTATTTTAATGGTGGGAGTAAATGGCGTAGGTAAAACTACAACTATCGCAAAACTTGCTCACAAGTATAAAAGCGAAGGCAAACGTGTAATGATGATTGCTGGAGATACATTCCGGGCTGGTGCTGTTGAACAATTAAAAATTTGGGCAGATCGTACTGATTCATTATTTTATGGACGCGAAAATACTGATCCTGCTGGAGTAATATTTGATGGCCTTGTTAAAGCCAAAGAAGAAAATGTTGATATTGTTTTAATAGATACCGCCGGTCGACTTCACAATAAAGTAAATCTAATGAAAGAATTAGAAAAAATAAATAAAGTAATTGGCAATCAAATTGCAGGAGCTCCTCATGAAACTTTACTTGTAATTGATGCTACCACTGGGCAAAATGGTATTATGCAAGCCGAAGCCTTCAAAGAAATAACTAATATCACCGGTATAGTTTTAACCAAACTAGATGGAACTGCTAAAGGTGGAATAGTTTTAGCCATTAAAGAAGCTGTAAATATTCCTGTAAAATTTGTAGGCCTTGGTGAAAAAATGACTGATTTAATACCATTTGATATTGAAAACTACATTTATGGCTTATTTAAAGATATGCTTTAAACAGATTGTAAAATATCTGTTTTTTCTTTATTAATAGTATTATTTTTGATACAATTAAAATAGGTGAAGAGCATATGTACATTTTTATTTTAATCGGCGGTATAGTTTTACTGTTAATTATATATATTTTTGTAACTTGGAATAGTTTTATTAGTTTAAATAATGGGATTGATGAAGCATTCTCTGCCATGGATGTATATCTTAAAAAAAGATGGGATTTAATACCAAATTTAGTAGAAACTGTTAAGGGGTATGCTAAACATGAAAGTGAAACCTTAGAAAAAGTCACTGCTTTGCGAAATAAATCATATGACCATTTATCGAATGAAGATAAATTACAAACTAATAATGAAGTAAATAATGATATTAGAGAATTATTTGCTCTTGCTGAAAGTTATCCAGACTTAAAAGCCAGCGAAAACTTTTTATCTTTAAGTAAATCGTTAAGTGAAATTGAATCGGAAATTGCTAAATCTCGTAAGTATTATAATGCTGTAATTAGAATATATAATAATAAAGTAGAGAAGTTTCCTAGTAATTTAATTGCTAAAGCTTATGGCTTTAAAACCAAAGAAATGTTTGGTATTACTGATAACGAAAGACAAAATGTGGATGTGGAACTATGAGAAAAATAAGATTTATTCTTTTGGGAATATTTTTATCATTTATAGGCATTTTATCTCCAAAAGCCTTATATAATGAATATGATTATTATATTGATACTTACAATATTACTATTGATGTAAACAAGGATAATTCATTCGATATTAAAGAAGAGTTATTAGTTTATTTCAATACTTCTAAGCATGGAATTTATCGTAATATTCCTATGCGCAACAATATTGAAAGATTAGATGGCACAACTTCTAACAACTATGTTTCATTGACAAATGTAAAAACTAGTCCAGGTAGCACTATCGAAAAGACTGATGGTAATTATGTTATCAGACTAGGAAGCGAATCAACTTTAGTTGATGGCTATCAAACATATACTATTGAATATAATTACAATATTGGTAAAGATCCATTAAAAGACAAAGACGAATTCTATTTTAATATCATCGGTCCTGAATGGGAAGATACAGTAATCGATACAGTTAACTTTACTATTAATATGCCTACTGAATTTGATGAGAGTCTTTTAGGATTTTCTAGTGGTCCAATTACATCAACTTCTAATAATGTTTATTATGAAGTTGATGGAAATACAATTACTGGTTATTCTTACACCCCAATTTATGAAGGCGACGCTCTAACAATTCGCTTAGAATTGCCAGAAGGATACTTTAGTGAAGCCAAAAGTATCTACGGAACAAATGTTTTGCTATCTTTAATTTTACCAATTGGATGTCTATTAATCGTTTTAGCAATATTTTATTTAAAATGTTTAAGGAGAAGAGTAATTGATCCAATCGAATTTTATCCTCCAGATGATTATAATAGCTTAGAAATTGCCTTTTTATATAAAGGTAGCGTCACCAATGAAGATGTTATATCTTTACTTGTCTATCTAGCTGATAAAAAATATA
>DVHV01000027.1 GCA_018711775.1 Candidatus Onthocola stercoravium
CCATAAACCATTGAAATGCGTGTTGGAATAATATATTTTACATCAAGTATATCAACTAAAGCCTTAACACATATTCGCATACCTCGGGCACCCCGCCACCAACCTTCGTTATTCGTTCTTATGCATATTTCATCCAAAGACTTATTATAAAAGAACTCTCTATCTAGTTTATCCATAGTAACTGTATCTAACATGTAAGGCTCTAATTCATCACTCCAAAGAGTATTTTTGATAACTGGATAACTTAGTTCTTCATAAAAATAAATATAATCTCCTCCTGCTAATATCATGACATCGGCATTATTATTCGGTTTATTTACAAGTGTTTTTGTCTCATCAAGCATTTTATCATAAGAAGTTGTTGCAATATCACTTCGCAAATCAGGATAATTATCCGATACATCCATTGCCCCAAAAGATGAATTACATGATTCAATAATCTCACCATTTCTGACAATTGAAAGTTCCGTTGAACCGCCGCCGCCAATCATGACAGCTACATTACCGGTATACTTCACTTTGCTAACTGCGCCATAAACGGTATACTCATTTTCTTCCTCTGGTGTAACAATATAAAAATCTCTTCCTGTCTTATCCTTAAACTCTTTTAGAAATTCTTCTTTAGATACTCCATCTAGATTTCTAAAAATACTAGTACCAAAGACAAAAACATTAGCATTATCTATACTGTTTATAAAATCAAATAATACCTTTTTATCATTATCGTTTATTTTATTTTCTTTCTTATAATGATTTTTAAATTCAATAGTTTTAAATCCTAAATCTAAAACCTCATTATCATTACATAAATAAGCCTTGGTATTTGTACTACCAACTTCGACAATTACAAAATCTTGCATATACATCCTCCGTTAGTATTATATCATAACCAGAAAAAAACTAACAATCAAGTTAGTTTTAAGCAATCTTTTCTATTTTAATATTATATCCACCATTTGGACTAGCAACTTCTACAACATCACCAATTTTGTGTTTAAGTAATGCTATACCTAATGGAGATTCATTAGAAATTTTATTTTCAAATGGATCTGCTTCCATTGATCCAACAAGTTTATATTCTTCAGTTTCTCCATCATCATAAGAAATCGTTACAGTAGAACCTAAATTAACGATATTTTTATCAGAATTATCAATTATTTCCGCATGTTCAAGTTTGTATTCTAATTCTTGAATCTTTGCTTCAACTATTGCTTGTTCATTTCTAGCAGCATCATAATCGGCATTTTCTGATAAGTCACCTTGAGCTCTAGCTTCTTTAATCGCTTCAATTATTTCTAAACGACGTACATTCTTAAGTTCATTTAATTCAGTTTCAGCTTCCAAAAAACCTTCAGCAGTCATAATAAATTTATCATTCTTCATAATAATTATCTCCTTTTTATTTCATTATCAGTTCATAATATTACACTATAAATTCACTTTTGTCAAATACTTTTAAACGCATCATAGAATTTTTTTCTAATATTTGAGGAATTGGTAACTTGACTAAAGTTTTTGGATGTCTTGAAACTTCTATTTCTTCATCCAAATCATTATATATTGTATTAATTTTATATGTAAAAGTTTCCATATTTGGACCAAAGAATTCAACAACATCTCCAACTTTAAAATAATTTCGTGATTCTACTATAGCCATATTATTTTTTTCATCATAATCTACTACTAACCCTAAAAAGTCTTGATTAGAAATTTCTTCTCTTCCATTAAAGTATTGTTCATTAACTCCTGGTAATTTATCATAAAATTGCGGAGTTGACTCCCGATTTGCACAACGATTTAAGATATTTAAATAATACCTTTCTAAACCTGGGGTAAGAGTATTATTTTGAGCTGCATCGATCATCCGACGATAACAATCAATTACTGTTGCTACATAATATATCGAACGCATTCTTCCTTCAATTTTAAACGAATCGATTCCCATATCTATTTCTTCTTTGATAAAAGGAATCATATTCAAATCTTTCGGTGTGATAGTTAAATCCGGATTATTTTCTACTGTAAAGTTCCACCGACACACTTGAGCACAGCCTCCCCGATTAGAGTCCCGCAAAGTCATATAATTAGATAACACACATTTCCCACTAAATGAAGTACACATTGCCCCGTGGATAAAAGTTTCTACTTCTATACCTGTATCTTTAACTTTTTTTATTTCTTCACGTGATGCTTCTCTAGCAAGCACTACTCTAGTTACACCAAGATTCTTCCAAAATTTAACTGCTCTAGTATTAAGAAGACTTGCTTGAGTAGATAAAGTAACACTGAAATGTAACCTTAACTCTTGAACTCTTTTAATAACCGCAATATCACTAGCAATTATGCCATCAATATTGATACTATCTAAATATTTTAAATAGTCATCTAAACCATCAAAATCAGAATCGTGAAACACTATATTGACAGTTACATATACTTTTTTACCTAAAGAATGAGCATATTCTGTTGCTTTTTTCATATCTTCTAAAGAGAAATTTTTAGCATTAGCCCGGAGACTAAAATTTTGTCCTCCGAAATAAACGGCATCAGCCCCATATAGAAAAGCAAACTCTAATTTTTCAAAATCTCCAGCTGGAGCAAGTAATTCAGGCATCGATATCACCCACTTTATAATATGTCTTTTTATCTAAAAACAATGGTTCACTATTTATATCCGTAATATCATTATCTAATACTAATTTAATTATTTTTTCATTATCTAAAAATATTGGATTATACCAGAAAAATAAAACATTATCTAAATCTAATAAGCATAAAGCATTATAATAATTTTTAGCATAAAATAAAGTACCATAATCATTTTCTACTATTTTAAAATATTTATCTTCAATACTAGCATCAACTATTCTTTCTTCTTTTAAGTTATGATACATTTCATAATTAGATAAAAGTAATCTTCTTGAATACATGAGAGTTTTTAAACCAAATACATTTATTACTAATGGTTTGCTAACATTTGCTACAATAATCCTAATTTCTTCTTCAGTTAAATCATTAGATACAACAACACTATCGACATATTCTAAATAATAATTAATAGATTTAGTATTAGTTGCTAAATGGTCTAATAATAAAATCTTAGTAATATCTAAATTAGCAACAATATCTATAATGCCCAAATCATCAAACACTATACCTTTAATATTACTACTATTTAAAATACTTTCTAATTTATCTAAATCATTATCATCAAGAATTCTATTAACTAAAACATAATCATCAATTTCTAAAATATCAAAATAGTCAGTAAAACCAACACAAAAAGATTTAAGAGGATACACCAAAGTTACATTTGGTATATTTCTTAAATCATCAATTATTTCTCTATTTGTAACTGTAACTAATTTATTTATTCTTTCCATGTGCTAATCGCTAGTCCATCACCGATGTCTTTAAATTCCGTATCAAATTCTGTATTGTTCTTTAAGAATTCAACATAGTTTTCAATCTTTTCTACTAAACTTTTTAAGTTTCCTTTATCAAGTTTAGAAGATTCTCCAACATAACCATGGAATTTAATATTATCAGTAATTATGACTCCTCCAGGATTTAAAAAATGTTTATATTTTTCAAAAAACTTTGTATATTGACCTTTAGCAGCATCAATAAATATCAAATCATAACGTAATTCTTCACTCAAATTAAGTTCTAAAGCATCTTGGAAAACAACATTGATTTTCTTTTCCATACCACATTTCTTAACGTTTTTAAGGCATTCCATATATCTAACTTCATCACGTTCAATAGTTGTAACCGTAACATCTTTAGCACTAGATGCCATAAGTATTGCTGAATAACCTATAGCACTACCTATTTCTAAAATACTTAAAACATTATGATTCTTAATATATTTCATAATGTACATAATTGATTTTTTTTCAATAATTGGCACATTATTATCAGCTGCATATTTTTCCATTTCTAAAATATGTTCTTTCATAAAAACCACCTATCCATATAATCTTTGAAATTCTAAAAATTCATTATAATCATTTGTAAAATATACATTACCTGTTAGGATATCCGCAAAAAAGTAGATGTAGTCAGTATCAGATGGATTTAATACTGCTTCAATACTTTCAAGCGAAGGATTGCAAATTGGGCCAACAGGAAGACCAATAAAAGATGCAACACGAGTATTATAAGGATTTTCATCATTTAAGTCAACTGTTGTAAGCGCTTCACTCATATCTTTGCGAACTCCGTAATAAGTTGTAACATCCATTCCTAAGTTCATTCCCATATCAAGTCTCGTATAAATAACTTGCGCAACTTTGGCTCTATCTTCAGCATTAACCGCTTCTTTTTCGGCGATAGATGCCATCGTCAAAATGTCATGAACAGAATAATCGCTTGCTTCTATTTGCGCGCGCACTTCACTAAGACGCAAATCTGTAACATCAAGCATTTTTCTTATGGCTGCATCTAGAGTCGTATCAATATAAAAATCATAAGTTTCTGGATATAAATATCCTTCTAAACCATAATATAAATCACTATTTAAAATATCTTCAGTTAAAAACCAATAATCATTAATCAAAGTATTTAGATATTCAGGATCATTAACCTCAGCAATGATTGTATCATACTCTAAATCAGTATTTTCTGCTAAAAGACGCATATATTCTTCTAAAGTAATACCTTCTTTAAAAGTTATTCTAGTTGCAGGTCTTTCTGTTCCAATAATGTCTCCATTTACTAAAATACTAATAATATCTTGAGTTGACATACTTCTATCTAGTTCATATTCTCCTGCTTGAATATTAGTATTACCAGAAAGTAAAATATAAACTAAAGTCGCATATTTGCTTCTTATTAATTTTGCATTTTTTAAATTTTCCGCAATTGTTTCTTTACTATCTCCCTGATTAACTGTAAATTCGACAGTTTCTGGAGTATTGCTCGTTGCTGTCAAACTAAAAAAATAAGTCCCAACTAAAATAGCAATTAATATAATAATTGTACTTATTACAATAATTATAATCTTCTTTTTCTTACTCATCTACACTACCACCATTCATCTTATTTTGAATTTGCAATAAAATTATATCTAAAAATTCTAACACATCATCATCTTCAATAGGTACTATTCTTTGTTTACCATCGCTAAATTCATAACCGCCGGCATAAGCGATAACATCACCACATTCCGTCTGTTCATGTTTCGTATAGATTATATATTCTTTATCACTTGCTTCCACTTTAAGTAGAATATCAAATACTTCTTTTCCATCCCCTGATTCAATCACTAAATTATTCTTCTTCATATATTCCTCTTTAAAAAACTTTCTAATATTAGTACAGCTGATAGCATATCAGTTTTTCCTTGTTTATTTATTCTTTTCACACCATTATTTTTCATTATATTTAAGGCTTCAACCGTTGTAAGTCGTTCATCTTCTAAATAAACTTTTATTCCCTTGGATTCTAACATTTCCTTAAACTTAAAACTGCGCTCGGCGGCAAAGCCTAAAGAATTATCCATATTTTTAGGAAGTCCTAACACAACTGCTTTAATACTTTTTTCACTCATTATTTTAAGCAATGATTCTAAAGCCTCTTCATAATTTTCTTTTTCAAACTTAATTAGGGTAAGTGGACTAACTAGTGTATTTGTTTTATCACTTATAGCAACACCTAAAGTAGTTGTTCCTAAATCTAAACCTAAATATGACATTATTTACCCATATAAGCATTAATAATTGCCATTAATACTTCACTACGATCATATTTACTAATTTTTTTACGTGAATCATTAAATGTCGTAATATATTTTAAATCTCCAGTTGTAAGATAACCTACTAATTGATTGGTAGGATTGTACCCTTTAAATTCCAATGCTTCAATTACTTCATTTAGCATTATAAGTATTAATTCTTGACGTAATTCCGCAACATTAAATACACTCGTTTTATTAAAATCCATGAAAATCACTCCATCATCACATTAATTCTAACAAATATTTACTATTTAAGCAAGGAAAAGAAGTAAGTTACCTTACCCCTTATTATATTCTATTTAAGAAAAAACAACTGGACAATTATCTTTTAATAACTTGATATCTAAAGCATATAGCATCAATCCATTTTGATTGGGATCAAATAACACTTCTAAACCTTGTTTTAATAAACTAGCAGGAAAATTTAATGATGAAAATTCAAAATAATATGATTCATCATCATAACCTGTGATATATCCACATTCTTGTTTATAATCAATATATTTTATAAATCCCGTCATCATCTGCTACCACTCCGTTCTAATTGTTGTTTTTTGATATCATTTAAAACAATAAGAAACTGGTATTCTGCACCTTCGATACACTCACAATGTAATTCACCAGAATAATCAGCTGCAATAAACCAATCATCACTATAATGTATTTTGTTTAAACTGTATATATCGAAATCCATTGGTAAAGCTATTTTTTCATATATTGCTTTGATGGAATCTAACGCATCACAGAATTCTTTATATTTGTCAATTCGAGCCTCAGAATTTAAATTAAATATTTCTCGATAAAGCAATATTGATTTTTCTTGCAACTCTTTTATATGTCTAAGCATTTCCATAGCCAAAACATCCTGATGATTTTTAAGAAACATTCTTCTAGCATTTGTATATTCAATAATTTCATCTTTTAAATCGTTTCTTTTTTTTATAATTTCTAATTCTTCAGAAGTAAACTCAATTACTTTATGATTAGAACCTAATGCATCTAAAGTATAAGAATATTCAAAATTAACTTCATAATCATATTTTATATCATCAACACTGCAATCATTACGCATTGCTAAAATGTGATTGACGTAACTTAAACCAGTATAAATATCTTTATATTCTCCGGTAGGGTCATAAATATGAAATCTTTTGGTATCAGGGACAGTTTCAGGAAATACATCGGTATCTAGATAATAATCTTCAGCAGAAGTAACAGCAATTATTTTTTCATCTTCATTAGATTCACTAATTTTTATTACTTCATTTGCCCATTTTTTAAGCATTCTTGTAACTAGTGCCCTTTCTTCTTTAGTTAATTTAATACCCTCGATTGAATGAAGCATCAACACGTTGCCATTGCGAAGAATTGGGGAAAATGCCAATGTTTTACCAGAATTATCTCTTATTTCGATACCACCGCCATATGGAGTAGAAATACAATACGACAAAAGACTTGGCCCTTCTCCGAATGTATCGCCTTGTCCTTGAGGAACGAAACAGTTGTTAGTTCGAAATCCCGCACTAATGAGATCACGATCTTGGGGATGAAAAGTAAATAATCTATATTTTCCTTCGCTAAAGTTTATTTGAGGAAACTTTTTACTTTGAACATTTTCCATCATTCTTGATAATTCTAAGGCTCGATATGGAGCATTACGGGGATTAGTAACATATTTATTAAATGTGCCTATGTAGTCAAACAAGTCTGATTCTAATAAAGGTAAATCTCTTATTTCAAAATTTGGTATTTTATCATATCTTGTCTTTTTACTTCCTCGAAAACTTTCCTTTTTCTTAATCTCTCTTTTAGTATCAATTATGCTTTCTAAAATAACTTTTATTTGATTAATGTTTAATTTTAATTTTAAGGCTTCTAAATTAGATCTTTTGGTATATTCCTCTAAAATCAAATACCAATTACTTATTATTAGATTTAAATTATTTAAGAAAAAGGTTATATTTTCATCATTATCATTTTGAATAAATCTTTTTAAAGGAGTATTACTAATGTGATAACTACTTCCCAAAAGGATATTTATAATAGTTGTATTTAAAATTGGTTCCATTTTATCTAAATCATAAACAACATCTGTTAAATCTATGCTTCCAAAAATACTTTTTATTTTACTTTTAGAAATTTCACCATAGAGATTCTTTAATACATCTCGACCTTTAAAATATCCTAAAACATGATATATTTGAAAACTCAATTTACATGCTTCATTATAATTAAAGCCTTTGATAATTAAATAGTTAAAAAATTCTTGAAAATGCCTAGGATTCATATTTTTTAAGATATCAATCGCTAATCTATTAATAAAAGCCTGTAATTCTTTGGTGACATCGCCGAAGTTCATAGCAAATAAATAATGCTTATAACTTTTAATATTAATAAAATAAAGAATATTTCTTTTACCTTCTAAAGCTTTAATAAGCAAGTTATTTTTTTCTTCATCAGATAACTCACGACAAGGTATTAAAGAATAATATTTTTCTATAACTTCTTGATAATAAGCTAAATAATAATTAGGTATATTCGCTTTGCTT
>DVHV01000028.1 GCA_018711775.1 Candidatus Onthocola stercoravium
TCTTTAACTTTATTATATATTTCATTATCTATTAATTTGTTTTTTATTTCATTATAATAATTCATTATTTCCCCCATATTTTTAAGTAACAGTTATTTATTATAAACTATTATTTTTAAGTTTCAAGCAAGTCGACATTTATCGTCAAAAAAAGCGGGTTAAATTAGATTTAACTCACTTTTCAACTTTAATATTCTTTTTACACTAGCATTTATTATGCTTTCGGATATTGTACCATTTTTTACTGCCTCAATTACTGCAGGTATTTGGGTTTCAAAGTCAGTAGTACAAATTAAATCATTCCCCGCCATTATGGCTTTTACGGCTGCTTCTTCATTACCTACATAATCTTTAATGGCATCCATATATAAATCATCTGTTACTATTACACCATCAAAATCTAATTCATTACGTAATATATCATGAACATTTTTAGATAATGATGCTGGATAATCAGGATCCATCGATGTAACTATATTGTGTGATACTAATACAATATCAGCTCCAGCTTTAATACCTGAAACAAATGGCAAAAAATCCTGTTCAACAAATGTTTCATAACTTCTTGTATCAATTGATATTCCTGTATGTGTATCAACATTATTGCCATAGCCAGGAAAATGTTTAAGAACTGAGCCAATTTTTGCTTCTTTCATCGCTGTAACTACTGTTGCAACATATTGGCTAGTCATATTAGCATCTAATCCAATAGTTCTATTATAAATATAATCTTCTGGATTAGTTGAAACATCACTCACCGGAGCAAAATTAACATTTATTCCTAATTCTTTCAAAAACACAGATTTATCTAATGTATCTTCTCTAATCAAAGATAATCCACCTTCATTATACAATTCTTGCGGTGAGGCAAATGGTTCTTCTCTAAATTCTTTATATTTGCTAATTCTAGTTACAGTCCCACCCTCTTCATCAACACCAATTAAAAGAGGTATTTCGGCATTTTCTTGATATGATGAAATATTGTTGATGACTTCTTTTTTAGTTTTATTTTCAAAATCCCGTGAAAACAAAATATAACCCCCAAGATGATATTGAGATACTAAGGCTGCTGCATTTTCCATTGGACATCTTACAATAAACATTTGTCCTACTTTTTCTTCAATACTCATATCAGCAATTTGTTTTTCTAATTCATCTAATTTTTCGTTATTTTCATCTAATAAAGAATCAGTTTCATCTGATTCTTTATTACTATTATATATAAAATATATTGTTATAGGAATTGCTAATATAATTAATGTAATTAATACTTTTTTCATTTTAATCACCTAATAATATTATAATACCTTTTCAGAATTTATATAACTAATATTGCTTACCGATGTAAAGTCTAGTAGTTGCCTTCTTACCACATACAACACATGGCCCAGTAACACTTTCATCTTCAATTAAGCAACGTGATTTTAAGGTAGTATCTTCTTTTATTTTATTTTCACAAGCCACATCTCCACACCAATTGATTTTAATAAATCCTGGTTTAGTTGAGGCAATTTCTTTTAATTCATCATAAGTATCAGCATCATATATCATACTATCACGACGAATTTTTGCTTTTTCATACATATCTTTTTGTATCACTTCTAGTAATTCTTCCAATTTAGGAATTATTTCATCGAATGTTACACTTATTTTTTCTAATGTATCTCTTCTAACTAGGGTAACTTTATCTTGTTCTAAATCTCTTTTACCAAGTTCGATTCTAACTGGATAACCTTTAACTTCCGCTTCAGCAAATTTAAAGCCTGGAGTTTTATTAGAATCATCTACTTTAAAAGTAATATTGTGATTTTTCAAACTATCTTTTAATTCTTCTAGTTTTTCTGATACATCACCAATTGGAATAATTACAGTTTTAAATGGAGCAATTTTTGGAGGAAGCACAAGCCCTCGATCATCACCATGAACCATAATTAATGCTCCGATCATTCTAGTAGACACACCCCAACTAGTTTGATAGGTTGTTTTCAAAGTATTATCTGAATCTGTATATTTAATACCAAAAGCATCTGCAAAATGATTACCAAAATAATGACTTGTACCATTTTGTAAAGCATAACCGTCGTACATCATGGCTTCGATAGTATAGGTTACTTCTGCTCCAGCAAATTTTTCTTTATCAGTTTTTTTACCAGTGATTACTGGAATTGCCAAATAATTTTCTTGAAAATCTTTATAAATATTAAACATTCTTAAAGTTTCTGCCATTGCTTCTTCACTAGTTCTATGCATAGTGTGTCCTTCTTGCCAAAGTATTTCTCTACTGCGAAGAAATGGTCTTGTTGTTTTTTCCCATCTAACAATTGTACACCATTGATTATATAGTTTTGGTAAATCCCGATACGTTTTAATTATTTTTTTATAATGTTCACAAAATAATACTTCACTTGTAGGTCTAACGCACATTCTTTCTTCTAATTTTTCACTTCCACCATGAGTAACCCAAGCTACTTCCGGTGCAAAACCTTCGACATGTTCTTTTTCAACATTAAGTAGTGATTCAGGAATAAACATTGGCATTTGCACATTTTCATGACCAGTTTCTTTAAACATCTTATCAAGTACACTTTGCATACTTTCCCAAATAGCATATCCAAGTGGTCTAATAATCATGCTACCCTTAACACTAGAGTAATCAACCAAATCGGCTTTTTTACAAACATCAGTATACCACTTTGCAAAATCGACATCACGATTAGTTATTTCTTTAACTTCCATGTTTACCCTCCTTATTCAGCATTAAATTCTTTAAATTCATTATCTTCAGTTAAAATTTTATTAACTTTAGCTGTTGCATCACTTAACTTTTCACTACAAAATTTAGCAAGTTTCATAGCCTCAGTATATTTATTAATAGCATTATCTAAATCGACATTACCACTTTCTAACTCCTTAACTATTACTTCTAATTCTTGTAATGCATTTTCAAATGTTTTTTCCATTTCCATTATTTTCCCTCCAATATTTGTTTTCAATCGACTACAAATTGTAATCAACTCAATTTTTTCTATTCTACTTCTTTCACTTCTGCTTTAATACTACCTTCATGTAATCTAATATTAAGTATATCATTTACATTTACATCTTTACTTGATTTAATTATTTTATCATTTATTTCAACTAAAGAATAACCTTTATCAAGTATTCCCAAAGGATTAACTAATTTTAATGTATTAACTAATAAATCAAACTTGATTTTTTTATCTTTAATTAAATTCTCTGGATTTTGTAATACAACTGATAATTTTATTTTATTTAATTTATTATCCTTATCATTAATAATATTTTTTATATCTTTATTTAATGTATCTATTAAAGTATCTAACTTTTGTTCTTTTACTTCATACATACTCATTGGGTTTTTAAGTATAAAGCTTTGTCTTAAACTTCTAAGTTTAATAAACTTGGTATTGACCATATTTTTAATATTTTTATTTAGTCTTATTTTATAATTATCAATCAAAGTTTTTATATCCAATACAGTTGGAACTGCCATTTCTGCTGCACCCGTCGGAGTTGGTGCTCGAAGGTCCGCAACAAAGTCTGCAATTGTCCAATCGATTTCATGACCCACTGCACTAATTATCGGGGTAACACAATCATATATTGCTTGAGCAACTACCTCTTCATTAAAAGCCCACAAATCTTCGATAGATCCTCCGCCACGTCCAACGATAATAGTATCTACGCCATAAGCATCAGCTCGTTTTATTTGTCTTACAATATCTGGTGCTGCATCTTTACCTTGAACTAAACAAGGAAATAAAATCGCCTCACACATTGGGTATCTTCTTTTAATAGTACTCATAATATCTCGTACCGCCGCACCTGTTGGAGCAGTTATAACCCCAATTTTTTCGGGAAACCTTGGTATGGGTACTTTATGTTCCGGAGCAAACATACCTTGCGCCGCCAATTTCTTTTTTAATTTTTCATATTCAATATATAAAGCACCTAAACCATCTGGTTCCATCGTATCAACATAAACTTGATAACTTCCTTGCGCCGGATATGCCGAAACTCTTCCACTAACTAAAACATTCATCCCATCTTCAGGGTTAAAAGTAAGTTTAACAGCACTACTTTGAAACATAACAGCACTAATCCTTGAAGTATCATCTTTCAAAGTAAAATATAAATGTCCTCTAGTATGGTTTTTAAAATTACTTATTTCTCCTTTTAAATAGACTTTATTTAAAAAAGTATCTTTATCTAGTACACTTTTAATATAGTTATTAAGCTCACTTATTTTTAAGTATTCTTTATCCATATTTACCCCTTTATATATTTATCTAAAACTGCATTAATTATTTTTCTTACTGATTCATCTGAATACTTCTTAGATAATTCTATTGCTTCATTAATAACTACAATTTCTGGTGTATCAGTAAATTTAAGCTCATATAAAGCCATTCTAAGTATTGCTGCCCCAGACTTATCAATTCGATCAATTGTCCAGTCATTCATAAGTGAATTTGCTAAACTATCTAGTTCATCAATATAAGTTACCACTCCATAAACTATATCTTTGACAAATTCATTTTCAATATCAACATTATTTTTTATAACTTCATCAATTTGATACGGGACTTTTCTTTCATTATAAATATCAATTTGATATAAAATAACCATAATTTTTTCTCTTAGTTCACTTCTCGTTTTTCCCATAAATAATGACTCCTAACTCATACAATTATAACAAATATATTCACAAATTAACAGAGTTATTTACGAAAAATAAGATATTTTTAGTTACTATTCACAGCTGAAATAGTAAAAAACAAAATAGGAAG
>DVHV01000029.1 GCA_018711775.1 Candidatus Onthocola stercoravium
AATGGTGAAGCAAATGAAAATTATTAAAGGGTTATTTCCTTATATAGCAATTATTATATTTATTATAATTATAAGAATGTATATAATTACTCCAGTTAGAGTAGATGGAACTAGTATGCATCAAACTCTTAATGATGGGGATATTTTGCTTTTATATAAGATGGCTAAATATGATAGATTTGATATTGTAGTTTTAAATGAGGAATATGATGATGAAATAATTATCAAAAGAATTATTGGACTTCCCGGGGAAACTATAGAGATAAGGGATGGAGAAATTTATATAGATGAGGTTTTGATGCCAGAAGATTATGGTTATGGTGAAACAAGTGATTATGATAAAGTAACTTTAGAGGATGATGAGTATTTTATTCTTGGGGATAATAGACTTATCAGTAAAGATTCGAGATATTTTGGTCCTGTCAAAAAAAATGATTTAATGGGAGAAGCCGTATTTAGACTTTGGCCTTTTAGTGGTTTTGGGCTTATTGATTAAGGATGGCATGATGAAAAAAGTATTATTTGCAACTGGTAATGAAGCAAAAGTAAAAAGATTTAAAGATAAACTGTTAAATAAAGGAATCGATCTTTTATCTTTAAAAGATTTAGATATTTCTTTGAGTGTTGAAGAAAGTGGAACATCAGCAGTTGAAAATGCGTTAATTAAGGCAAGAGCATATCATGATGTATCTAATATGCCAGTTATGGCGATGGATGATTCCCTTTATTTAGAAAAAGTTCCTGATGAACTTCAACCGGGATTATATGTAAGGAGAGTTAATGGTAAGAGTTTATCTGATGAAGAAATGATCGAACACTATAGTAATTTAGTAAAAAACTATGGTGTTGATGGTAAAATTATTGCTCGTTGGGTTTATGGACTTGCAATAATAAATGGAAAAAAGGAAGAAACATATACTTGGAGTAAAACAAATTTTTGGTTAGTAGATACATCTTCTTCGGTTGTCAATCCGGGATATCCATTAAATTCAATATCTAAAAATATTAAACTTAATAAATATTTTTCTGAAATGACTCAGATAGATCAAGAAAATGTTCAAGAACAAGAAGATGATGTAATAGAATTTATTGCAAAAAATGTCTAATTTTACAAAATTAACTGTAAAGTATAGTTAATTTTATTTTTTTTTGCTATAATAAAATCTGATTTTGATACATAATCAGGAGGGTAAATGCAAAATGTATATAACAATATAAATAGTCCTGAAGAATTGTTAGATTTTATGAATAATAATTTTAGTTATGGTTACGTTGATTTTGCTGGAGGTATTCACGATAATTTTGATGCTGATTGGATTAACGACTACTGTTTGCAGATAGATGATGATTTATTAAAAAATAAGGTGGGTTGTTGTTTTGATGCAGTAGAGTTTGAAAGATTATGGTTTAAAAAGCATAACTATGAATTTATTACTATATTTGAAATGGTTAAGTTAGATTATCTTAATAATTATCCAATGCATGCATTTTTAATATATAAGCGTTATAATAAGTGGCATTATTTTGAATGGGCAGATGGAAGTAATCAGGGAATATTTAGTTTTACTTCTTTTTGTGATGTAGTAGAATATCAATATAAACATTATTTAGATGTATTAGATAATTTAAATATTAAGGATGAAGAAAAGAATAAAGTAATTAGGTATGTTTATGATGAACCTAATGCTAGATGTAATGGGGCAGAATATTTAAAGTTTGTAGTAAATGGTGAAGTACTAGAAAGTAGGACGATTAAGTGAAAATAAAAGATATAAGAGCAATAATTGATAATGTTATTATTCCTGGATATGAGTATAGGATAAATTTTAGAGCGTATTAGAAATATTCGTTCTAGTGAAAGAAGATTTTATCAAAAAGTCACTGATATATATTCTTTATATTATATTTAAAAAAGGAGGGTAGAATGGAAGAAATTGTTAATATATACACTAGTAAAACTTTTGAAGATATAAAACATTTTGATGAGTACGGAGGCGAGTACTGGTTTGCTCGTGATTTGCAAAAAGTTTTAGAATATAAAGATTGGAGAAACTTTAAGAAAGTAATCGATAAAGCAAAAATGTCTGCAAATAATAGTATTCATGGTAATGAGGATTGGGTTGTTGAGGTCAACAAGCCAATAAAAACAGGAAAAGGGAAACAAGAATTTATTAAGAATTATAAATTATCAAGATATATTTGCTATTTGATAGTACAAAATGCTGATCCGAGTAAAGAGGTTGTTGCTTTAGGTCAAACTTATTTTGCAGTTCAAACACGAAAACAAGAAATCATAGAACGAGAATATGATTCTCTATCAGATGATGAGAAAAGATTTTATCAAAGAAAATTAACAAAGAAGGGTAATTATACTTTACAACAAGTTGCCTCATCTGCAGGAGTGAAAAATATGGTCGAATTTCATAATGAGGATATAAAGGATTATATAATGGTGAAACAGCTGATGATATTTTTAAAAGAAAAAAGTTACGATATAGAGATGATATTTTAGATAATATGAATGAGGATGAGTTAATAGCAAATTTGTTTAGAATCAATCAAACAAAACAAAAACTTTTAAGAGATAATATTCAAGGTGAAGATAATGCCAAAAATGTACATTATGAAGTGGGAAAAAGGCGAGAAAGGCTATTGCCGATATTGGTGGAATGATGCCTGAGGATATGCCAACGCCTAAAAAGAGTTTAAAAGAACTTGAAAAAGAAAGAAAACGATTAGAAAGTAAGGCAAACAAGAAATTAGAAATGAAATAGTAAATAGGAAGTGATTATAATGAATGAGAAACTAAACATAAACTGCTTGATACCGATTTAGTAAACCCCTTTGCGAAATCCTTATAAATAAAGGGATTGTGAGATTTTAAATCTTGCACATTTTCTCAAATAAACTGCAAAAATGAACTAAATAA
>DVHV01000030.1 GCA_018711775.1 Candidatus Onthocola stercoravium
TAATATATATATTAAAAGTATTAATAAGTAATACAAATTACAATTTATCTTGTAAAAAAAATATATTTAGGAAAGGAATATGAGTAACTATGGCAGATAAAATTAAACAAAATTTTAATGCTATGGTAAAAGAAAGTAAGAATGTACTTAAATGTTCAAAAAATGCAAATGAGGTAAATGTAGATGTGGATAATATGAGTTCTGCACTATCAACAGCTTATGCTGAGTTTATAGGAACTATGCCTCATGGAAAAGTAGTAACAGTAAAAGAAATTAGAGATTATTTTGCTAAAATACATATTGCTGAAAATTAAATCCTAAATATATAGAAATAAATGTAGAATGTAATAAAATATTAAATTACCTAAAACTTACCTAGAAATTACCTAGTAATTAAAAATATATAATGTTAAAATATATAATAGCAATAAATAACAGAGCAGTTATTTCAAACGAAGTGGCTGTTCTTTTTATGTGAGAGAAGGGAAGTTTTATGCTGAAGAGTTGTAATAGATGTGGTGGAATCCATGACATCAATACCATTTGTAACAAAGTCAGAGTGTTTAAGAAAAAGGATACACAAGCAAGCAGATTCAGGAATGAATACAAATGGAAACAAAAGCGAAAGCAAATCAAAGAAAGGGACAAATATTTGTGTAAGGTTTGCAGGGCAGATCTATTCCATACCACACATGTATATAACTATAACAAAACAGAAGTACACCACATTGTATCATTGGAGCAAGACTTCAATAAAAGATTGGATGATGACAATCTAATTACTCTTTGTGCATACCATCATCATCTAGCAGAAATAGGAGCGATTCCAATTGAAATTTTACAAATGCTAACTCCTGAAGATGTGGATTTCAAAATAGTAAAAGAAAAGGCAGAAAAGATGATCCCCCCTGCCATAAATGGAAATAAATGAAATAAAAAAATCCACCCCACCGCTCCCAACAAAACACACCAAAAAAAATTTTCCATGTATTTTTTGGAAAATAAAACAGGAAAGTATTGATTTATAACAATTTTTTATTTTGAGTTTTACACAATTTTTTGATATAAAGGAAGGTAAGATTATGAGAAGATATGAAAATGTAGAAATAGAAAAATTGAAACCATATAAAAATAATGCAAGGACACATTCAGATGAACAAATAGAAAAAATAGCTAAATCCATGAAGGAATTTGGATTTATTAATCCTGTATTGGTAGATGGAAATCTAAATGTTATAGCAGGACATGGTAGAATATTAGGTGCAAAAAAACTTGGAATGAAAGAAGTGCCTTGTTTGTTTATTGAAGATTTAACAGAAGAACAAAAACGAGCATATATAATTGCAGATAATAGATTGGCAGAAGATGCGGGGTGGGATAAAGAATTATTAAAAATAGAACTAGAAGATTTAAAAAATATGAATTTTGACATTACACTTACAGGATTCGAATTGGAAGATTTTGATTTTAGTATGGAGGAAACAGAAGTTATAGAAGATGAATTTGATGAGACTGTACCAGAGGAACCTACATCGAAAAAAGGCGAAATTTATAAACTAGGTAAGCACTTCCTAATGTGTGGAGATAGTACAGATATAAACGATGTAGAAAAACTTATGAACGGAGTAAAAGCAGATATGTTATTAACAGACCCTCCATACAATGTTGATTATGAAGGTGGTACTGGATTAACAATTCAAAATGATAATATGGATGATGAGACATTCAGAGAGTTCTTAAGAGTGTCTTTTTTTAATGCTAATTCTGTAATGAAAGAAGGGGCTGTATTTTATATATGGCATGCTGATTCAGAGGGATATAATTTTAGGGGTGCATGTCATGATATAGATTGGAAAGTAAGACAATGCCTGATTTGGTGTAAGAATACATTAGTAATGGGGAGACAAGATTATCATTGGAAACATGAACCTTGTCTATATGGATGGAAAGAAGGTGCAAGTCATTTATGGGCTAGCGACAGAAAGCAAACAACAGTTCTTGAATTTGATAGACCAAGTGTAAGCAAAGAACATCCAACAATGAAACCAGTAGGATTATTTGATTATTTAATAAAAAATAATACAAAGAAAGATGACATCGTTTTAGATTTATTTGCAGGAAGTGGTACATCAATAATTGCTTGTGAGCAGAATGGAAGAATTGCATATTCAATGGAACTTGATCCAAAATATGTAGATGTCATTATTTCTCGTTGGGAAAAATTAACTGGTCAACAGGCAGAAAGGATAGAAAATGGAAAATAAAATAATGAAAGTGTATTCTAATGAAATAGTATTTAGAGGTCATCCTGATAAAGTGTGTGATCAAATTAGTGATGCAATATTAGATGAATGCTTAAAACAGGATAAGCAAAGCAGATGTGGAATTGAAGTTGCAGGTGGCAAAGGCAAAATCTTTATAACAGGAGAAATAAGTACAAAGGCAAAAATAAATGTACAAGACATAGTAAAGAGAGTATTAAGAGATGTTGGATATAGTACAGAATATGAAATAATAAATAATATAGGAGTCCAAAGCGAAGACATAGCATTAGGAACAAATGAAACTGTTGGCGGTGCAGGAGATAATGGGATGATGTTTGGATTTGCTTGTAATGACACTATTAATTTATT
>DVHV01000031.1 GCA_018711775.1 Candidatus Onthocola stercoravium
GTACAACCTAAGCTGGCTCATTTTTACTGCAAAACTAAAGATTAAATATAAAAAGTCAATTGATTATCCATCAATTGACAAAATAATGCATAATATTTTATAACTTAACACGCATCATTGCTTTATAAATTTTCTTTATATTTTCCTTTTTATCATGATTCATATCTAAAAAATTAATATGAAGCTGATAACCACTATCTAAACTAAATAATATTTCCACTTTACCAGGCTTAAAATTAATAGCACTAGTAGATATTGATATATAAGGAATTATATGTATTTTTTTATAATATATTGCTAATGTATCTCTATCAAATAACACCATTTTTCTATCTGTAAAAACTACATAATCTTTACTATTTTTATAACCCATCAATATTTTTTCTTCTTTTTCAATATATTCTTTCGCATAATCCGGTAAATCAAAAGGATTAGTTTCGTCTTTAAAATCAAAATATTTAGTTAATTCTTTAAACTTTATATATGCCATATGATTACTCCTTACTTATTTTTACTACATAAAAAGTATAGCATATTTTGTAAATAAAAAAAAGAGCAATTAAGTTTACTCTTTAATCATCATAACCAGTGCGGTATTCTAAAGTTTCTTCTGCTTGTTCTAAAGTGTTTTCTATCGCTTCTATTTGGCGTTCATAAGAATTATAATCACTACGAGATAATTCTCCGCGTTTATACATTCTTTCTAGAGTATCATCATAATTATCTAACTCATTATCCAAAGATTCAATCTTACTTTCCCATTCTCTATATAAAGATAGAGCATCATTCCTGTTGCTTGGAGTTGTAATATTATTAATAGAACTTAATATACTTTCTGCTTCACTTGCATAACCTGAGATAGTTGATGAAATAGAAGATGTATTAGTATTACTACTTGAGCTATTATTACTTGAACTGCTGCTAGAACTGTTACTATTACTTGATGAACCACTATTAATATTAGCATTATCATCATATTCTCTGTTAGATTCTAAAATATCTCCAGTTGTAGCATTTATTTCATAATCATATTCTCTATTATTATAGGTAAATTCTACTTCATAAGTCATGAATCCATCATCATAATCCATCTCTACTTCACTCCAAGTTACACTGCTTACTCCAGCATCACTTAAAGCAATTTCTAATGCTTTATCTTTACCTATATATGACTTATCACTAGCAGTACCAGAGGTAGTTACATTTTCTGTCGTACTTCCAAGAAGTAAATTTAATTCATTAATAGATAAACTTTTTAATTCTTCATAAGTATATAAATTATTTTTATCAATTAATTTTTCAATAAGTTCTAATTTACCTACTGATATACCATAACTATTTGCTAATGATTCTTTATCACTACTTGAAGTAATACTTTGACTAACAACAGAAATATTATTTCCGTTATTTATGAATGCATTTAATTCATCAACTATTTTTTGTCTTAATGCTTCACTTTCAGCACTATTTGGATTATCTACGGAAATAAGTATTGAATTAGCCAGTTCATCAATATAGCCATTTTTAACCATTGACCCAATCAAGGCATTAATAGCAACATTTATATCACTACCTGCCAGATCCATTCCTTCCAGAATAATGCGAGCATCATCATTATTGGCTGTTACATCAAGTACTTTTTCTTTTTTGTTAACAGTTACAGTAATACTAGGATTTACATCAATACCAATTGTAGATGCAACCCTCATATTATTATTAAAATAGCCAAGGCCAATAAATAAACAAACACAAACAGCAACCACTGCTGTAGATAAACCAATCCATAACCCCTTTTTACTTTTTTTACTCTCTTCTTTCACTAATACCATTCCTTTCCTTTTTTCTAGAGTTTTCATATCAAAATCGGGAAGTACGATACTATTAAAAGCCCCCTTAATTTTTTTCTTTATTTTACTCATATCGATTCCTCCTTTACAATTTCTTTGATTCTTTTAATTGCTCTGTGATATTTAGATAATGTCGTAGACAACTTTAAATTAAGTAATTTAGCTATTTCATGAAACTTAAATCCATTTACAACATGTAGTATTACTATTTCTCTTTCTTCCTTAGTTAATTTATCTAATAGATACTTAACTAATAATTTATCATCATGATTATCATTACTTGCAAATACTAGATCATCAATATCACTTGTTACTTTACTTTTTCTTAACTTCATATAAGACAAATTTTTAGTAATAGTAAGTATCCATGCCATTGGTTTATCTTGGTTTTCATACTTATCAGCATTATTATAAATAGTTATAAATGTATCTTGCATTACCTCTAAAGCATCATCATGATTTTTTAAAATACTTAATGAGTATGCATAAACATTTTTATTTATAAATTCATATAATTCATGTAAAGCATTTGTATCCTTATCCGCTATTCTTACAATGTAACTACTTAATTCCACTGTTTTTAACTCCTTTCACTAAGACAATGCAATAGGAATCAATTTTATTGCAAAGAAATTATCTTTTTTTAATATAATATCAAAGTATTAAAAAAAGAGCAATTAATTTTGCTCTTAAAAATTTTATATACTAATTATTTTTTTGAACTTCGTAGTAATTATCTTCTATTTGTACAAAGCCATATCCATCGGTTAATGTAAAATCAATTCTGCTATCAAAAATATCATTTTGATCTCCATATGAGAAGAATTTACCACCAGAAACACTATTTACATAACCGCCATATAAGAAAGTTGTACTTGGATCCCAAGCGTTACCAGTATATTTTTCTTCAAAATTTCCACCGGTAATGCTTTCTATAGTTCCATAGTTTGCAACAGCAGCTTTACTTCCTTTGAATGTTCCTCCGGAAATTAGTTCTACTTTAGCATTAGTGCTTATGTATAAACCAAATCCTGCAACTTGAGTGTTATCAGGTTGCATACCATCAGTTGTGTAGCTTCCAGATACGATTTCTCCAACACTAGATTTATCTGCTACATAAATACCATCCATGTAATGACCAGTAACGGTATTATTTTCTAATTTATTTATTCTAGCAGATCCAGATAAATATATAGGATAATAATTTGCTTCAACTGTAATTCCTATTATTTCACCAATATTACCATTGTTATTAATACCAGTACGGTAAACATCAAATTTAACGTTTTCAATTTTATTAATAGTACCATTGTTTATAATACCATTATTAGTAGATTCAATTGTACCATTACTAATAGTATTAATTGTTCCGTTATTAGTTATTACTTTATTACCAGATAAAGTTTTGCCATTTAAAT
>DVHV01000032.1 GCA_018711775.1 Candidatus Onthocola stercoravium
AACCCACATAATTCTACAATATAACTTGATATATACCAAATTCTATGCTAATATAAGACACAATAGAAACGATGATTCAAATTATAAACAATATTTGTTTTATATCTCGCCAATAAAAACAAAATTATATATATTTAAATCATCAAAGCAGAGGTCTTTCTACCGCTTCTATGGAAAGATTATTACATTAAGATTTGATTTTTTAATGTAAATACAATATAAATATTCAAATTATGATTAAAAGTTTGAACTTACTTCACTCAAGTCCATACTTCTATGCATAATATTCTTTCGAGAATTGGATTATAGGCAAAAAAATAAAGGTACTAGATTATTTTTATCTAATACCTTACATAAATTCTTTAAATTTTTAATTTTAGTCCAGCATGTATCAAATTAGGATTACTACCAATTGCACTTTTATTCTTTTCATATATTTTTTGCCAAGTTGTATTATATTTACTTGCTATACTTGATAAAGTATCTCCTTTTTTAACAGTATAAGTAATTTCAGACGAAGAATTATTTACTCCCATCTTTTCATTTACTTTTGCTTGGACTGTATCATAATCATATCCTGCCTCTGTGAGTCTTTTTTTACGATCTTCGCCTACTCCCCATTTTCCACTTATGACTTCATCTGCTAATTCTTCTATGCTTTTTTGAGTTACTCCCATTATTTCATTCACTTTTGCTTGGACTGTATCATAATTATATCCTGCCTCTGTAAGCCTCTTTTTACGATCTTCGCCTACTCCCCATTTTCCATTTATAACTTCATTCGCTAATTCTTCTATGCTTTTTTGAGTTACTTCAGCACTTGTATTATTAGATTTCATTCCTGCTATTATGCTTGGATAATCCTTATATGATTTGTTCATATCGACATTTCCATTTATTCCTTCTACTTTACCACTTGATGTATATTGCCATATTCCATAAGGCTTACTATAATTACAGCTACTATTCCATTGTGCTACCCATTTATCAAATCTATCAAGTCTTGAACTATTTATTTTATTATTTAACCAGTCTAAATTGGCATATATCATTGCATAATATCCTGCTTGCTCTAATGCTATACATTCCACTTCACAAATATCAATACAAGTAGCATAAGAAACACCATTTTTACTTTTATATGAGTCAGCATCTTCCATGTCTATTATTGCAGGATAACTTAGCTTATAGGGTTTAATTGCATTTATAAAATTTTGCACTTCATTTTTCGCCTCTTCTGTATTTCTTGCATAGCTGTATAAATATGCTCCAAATGGAATATTTAATCTTGTGCATTCATCTGCATTTCTTTTAAATTGAGCATCTACTGATTTTGAACCATAGCTTGCTCTTATTAATGCAAATTGTATCCCATCTGCCTTTACTTTTTCCCAATCTATTATTCCTTGATGTGTGCTCACATCTATACCTTTAAATTCCATATTATTTTTGATCTCCTTTCTTTTTTATTTGTTCTAATGTATCAATAACCACTTGTGGCATAGGTAATCCCATAGCAACCCAATTTTCTACAATACTTATGCCTTCATTTGCCACAAAGAAATATATAACGATATTGCGTACCGCTCCAGTATCTCCCATAAGTCTGTCTAACATAACCGATACCCCCACAATTATTAGATATCCAACTTTCTTTATAATTCCTTTAACTCCTACATAACTATTAATTTCTTTATTAAATATAGCTTTTAAAATTCCTGTAATATAATCTAATGTCATCATTACTACCAAGACCTGTATTGCCATATCCCATCCACCTAAAAAATACACTATTGCTGTCAACAGTGTACCTGTAATAAAATTGAATAAAGTTTTCATATATATCTATACCTCCTTACCAAAATACATTAAATTTATCTCTAAATATTGTGTTTGCGTATCTATATTATTGTACTGTATAACAAATGAATTATTTGTGTTTGCAAGTACTGATAAATATGCAAGAATTTGCATTGATGCTCCTGAATTAATAGCATAGTTTTCTTTACTTCTTATAATTTCTCGTGGTCTATATTTTTCTGGCACAGTGCCATCTGTAAAGCCTAATTGTCCTGCAATTCTTTGTCCAAAAGCTCCTGATAATAAAGTAGCAGTGATATGAAGTGAAACAATGCTACCTTGTCGCCTAAATTTTATATTAAATGTATTTCCGTCACTATCATTAGAATTGTATTCATTTTCATCAATCGGTAAATTACCTGCCTCCTGAATCTGTTCTTCTAATTCTTCTATTAGAGCTTGTACTTGTGTATTTATATTTTCAAATATTGTTGTAAAATCTATAAATGTTCTTTTATCTGTAAAACCTGTAATACCACTACCTGATGCTATAAATCTTGCAAATTCCATCTGATAAATTCCTGTTGCATTATTTACAATATCATCCTGCTGTAGAGTTGGATATTCTGTTGTTGTTCCTTTTATTATTTTAAATTTTCCTTGATTAAACTCCGTTTCTGTATTTTCTTGTGACAGATCTATTTCAAATGCTAAAATACAATATGAATTATCCAAATCCACAGTAATCGTTTCATTTCCTTGTACTTGTATTATTCCTCCTTGCAATAAAAAAGCACCATCCGATATGGTAATGGTACTCGTTGTATTACTTAAATTACAGCTTTGCTTGTAATCATTTATTATTCCGTTTTCTCCATCTGCAAATGTATTTATAAATAGTCTAAACATATCACTTTTAAATAATTGTTCATCATAAGTTTGCCCTAGTATCAATTAATACACCGTCCTTTCTTGATTTAATCTATCTATAAAGTCTATTCTTATACTTCCAAATTTTAATTCTACAAAGTTCGAATTTAATTGTCTTGATATACAACTTAAATAAGTGTCATATATAATACCTTCCTTACTTTTCATTTTAAAAGGTATTCCTATTTTCAGACTAGATACATCAAATATTTTTGAAAATCTATTTATTTTAAACTGTATCAGATGACTATACCTATTTCCTGCCATTACATCTAATGCTGTTTGTTGCAAATCCGAATCCTCTTGTACATATCTATTTTCTACTTCTCCTAAGACTCTATTTGCATTATTCATGTCTGTTGTTGTAGTCTTATCATTTAATAAATATAAAGTATAAATACTTCCACTTTCTGATTTTACATTTACTTTTGCTGTATAATTTTCTTCAAACACTTCTAAATAATCAACAATATCGCTTATCGTTGTGTCAAATATTGCTTGTTTTTCTGTTTCTTTTTTTATTTTGATCTTCAGTTTTTTTCCTTCTATTTTAAAGTCATATGTAATACCATATAGTTGAGTGGCATTATTGATATAAGTATGAAAATTATATACTCCATTATCTGTTGTTATACTTTTTTGTATTGGTGTATGTGTAAGAACCTCTACTTCGATATATGATTTATTCAATAATGTATCTGCAGTATTTGTAAATTGATTTTCTATTGTGTATTTTATAAAATCTTCTATTCCAACATTTTTTATCAATTGTTCATTTTCTAAAAATATGGATCTGTCAAATAAATTCGTTATATATTTAGCTGTAATTGTGAATTTATTACTTCCATTTTCATTTATAGGGCTACTTATAACACCTAAATATGTAATATCATTATCTTCCTTTATGCAAATAATATCTCCCTTTATAGAGTTTAATTTTTTCACTACTGATATTTCAGTATTTTTATTTGTTTCCTCGTCTATAATTAGCTTTACATCTTGTAATTCTACTACATCCTTTAATGTGAAATCATTTTGATCAAGAAAATATGCTATATTCATTTTACACCACCTTATATCTTGGATATATTATTACTCTTGCATTAACTATATCATTTTCTGCCTGTAATCTAATCTCACTAATGCCTCTTTTTAATCTGAATATGTTTTGTTTTTGAATGTCAATGTAATCTAAGTCGAATAAATTAGTTGTTGTACCATCTGTATTTTGCTTTAGTATGTATATTTCATTTTCCAAACTTGAATATAACAACTTTTCATTCTGATTTATTGTAATTGGTATTTGTAAATTATTTATTAGATTCCCATTACTATAAATTGCTATTTCAGGATTAATTGCTGTACCCTCTATTTCCACTTTAAACGGTGCATCAACATGCCCCTCATTATTGAATATAATATTTCTCATATCATATGAGCTAAATCTACTAGCCCATCTAAAATTCCATCTTACTTCTCTATCCTTTGCCTCTATTTTAAATATAGTTTCTTGTTTTTCATACCATAAACTTTTATATTCTAAAACAACTCCTTCTGTAATTATTCCACTTTTTTGCTTTTCACTTTTTCCGAGACTTTGAATATTAACATCTATATAAAATTTTCTTAATGGTTTTATGTTAAATGGTATTTCATATGATAAAGAAATACTCTCTGATAATTCTATAAAATTCACAAAATTATTATAATTATCATAATTTCTAAAGTTTAGGTCTGCTGTCATACTTCCTTGATTTCGTTTTCTAATATCTTCTATAAACACATCTCCTATATTCTGATATTCTGTATCGTAACTGTACCCTAATCCACTTGGCGAAGTTAGAAAAGCATAGTTTTTTAGATCATCCAGTAAGAACTCTTGCCCTTTTTCATTTACTATTGCAAATCTTCTTGGCATCTACACTCTCCTTTCCATTTAGTTATATGAAAGACCGAATCGTCTATCTATATCTCTAAATATTAAATCTAATTTTTCCTGATTTAAATCATTTGTGTTTATTGTAATATTAGGAACTGTATAAATTTTTTCAAATCTTGATAAAAATTCATTAAACATATTTGCAAATGATATATTATTGTTTGGTATGCTTTCTAATACTTGTTTGTTATTTATACTCATATTCGCATTAGTATCAAAATCAGTTGGTAATGCATCTTGCATTTCTTTTACAATTTCATCCATTCCATCTTCAAATCC
>DVHV01000033.1 GCA_018711775.1 Candidatus Onthocola stercoravium
AAGAAATTCGTTTTCTATTAATAATGCAAGAAGCTCTAAATCTAAACTTAATGTAACTCAATTTGGAAGAATTTGTGAAGATTTAGGAATTGAATTAATATGTAATAGCAATCCATTATTTAAACCAAATGCAGAAAGAGAAAATGGTACTTTTAAAAGACGTTTAAAAGCAGAGTTAAGACACAATGGCATAACTGCAATTGATGAAGCAAATAAATATCTAAATGAAGTATTTATTCCTAAAATAAATAATAGATTTTCTTATGAAATTAATCCCCAAAAAAATTTAATGAAAGATAATCATTATACTGAGGAAGAATTAAACTTTATTATTTCTATTAGACACGAAAGAACTATAGATAATGCTTCGTCATTAAAATATTTCAATAATTATTATTTACCTGTTGATATAGAAACTGGTGAGGTTATGTCTTTTAAAAGCGGAACAAAATGTGCAGTTGTAAATACATTTGATAATAAATTATTTGGAATTATAGATGAAAAACATTATTTATTGATATTAGTAGAACAACCAACAAATAAAACAACTAATGCATCAAGTAATGGATTCAAGCCAAAAGCAGATAATCCATGGCGAAAATTTAAAATTAGATAATATTGGGGCTTTGCCCCAAACCCCAAGGTTTATCGCTTTATGACTCCGAAAAAAGGAAGTAAAATAAAAGAAGTCAACACATTATAATCGACTTCCTTTTTCGTATGTCATTACTTAGTGCTCTGGTTGCTCCTCAGCATTGCCATATCCCCTAAGCAATAATTATATTGTATATTATTTCATTAAAATTTCAATAGGACATTTTAACTTAAAAATAACTTTTCAGAATATTTTATTAGGACATTTTAACTTAAAAACGTACTTACAAAAATAGGACATTTTAAAAAACAAATCACATATGAGTTTTTCTTTTGTTTCAATATGCAGAGATATGTGATATAATTTAAGAGATGGTGATGCTTGTGAAAGATAAAAATGTAGTATTTATGGGAACTCCGGATTTTGCTGTTCCAGTATTAGAAATGTTAATTGAAAAAACAAATGTCGTAATGGTTGTTACACAACCTGATAAGGTTGTTGGTAGAAAGAAAGAGCTAGTATATAGTCCAGTTAAAAAAGTAGCAATGGAGCACAAGATACCTGTTTTTCAACCAATTAAAATTAGACATGATTATGAAGAACTAAAAAGATTGGATATTGATTTGATTGTTACTTGTGCTTATGGGCAAATAATACCTAAAGAAGTATTAGAAATGCCTAAGCATGGTTGTGTTAATGTTCATGCATCAATTTTACCTAAATATCGTGGGGCTGCTCCAATTCAATGGGCAATTATGAATGGAGATAAAAAAACAGGTGTAACAATTATGTTTATGGATGAAGGTATGGATACTGGAGATATTATAAAAATTGCTGAAATACCAATCGAAGAAGATGATAATGTTGGAACTATGCATGATAAATTATCTGTTCTTGGTAGAGATACCTTAGAAAGTGTTTTAAATAATATTTTAAATGGTATTGTGATAGGGATAAAACAAACTGATGATTATACACTTGCTCCGATGATAAAAAGAGAAGATGAAAGAATTAATTTTAATGATGATGGAATAAATATTATAAATAAAATAAGGGCTTTAAATCCATGGCCTCTTGCTAATATTATGATTGATGGTAAAGAAATTAAAGTAATTGATGCAGAATTTAAAAAGACTAGCAGTAAAAGTAAAGGAAAAGTTGTTGAAGTAAGTAAGGGATTATTTGGTATAAGTTGTCGGGATGGAATAATATATTTAAAAAGAGTAAAACCATTTGGAAAAAAAGAAATGGATATAAATAGTTTTGTAAATGGGATAAATAAGGAAGAATACTTAAATAAGGTGGTAGATTAAGATGGATAATAAGAATAATTTTTGGCAATCAGAAAAAGGTAAGGCTGCTATTAAGCTTGGATTATGGATGATTTTTATTATCATTTTAATTGTAATAGTGATATTTTCAGAAAGAAATAATGTTGGTGATAATGTAAATAATATCGATACACCAACCGATGGAAATACAGAAGTGGAGACTCCGGTTTATGAATTTGTAAATTATAGAGAAATGCAAGATAAGTTACTGGAAAATAACTATGAATATGTTTATACAATAAGTAATTTAGATAGTAAATATATTTATAGTGGTATGAAAAGTGATGGTAAAGAAATAGGATATAGAGAAGATGCAAGTGGTGTAATTAAATATTACATTGATGAAACTGGTACTTATCAAGTAAATTTAGATAATGCTTTATTAATTGATACATTATATCAAAATGTTGATGCAAGTTATTTGGATATTAATATGCTTTTTGAAAATTTGAGTGAATATTTATATTCGGTTGATAAAAATGAAGGATTGCGAACAATTACGTATGATAAGGATGGATATCAAGTTAGTGTTTTAACTGATACAGAAAATATTAAAAGTATTACAATAGTTGTTGATACAACTACTTATGAGTTGGAATTTAACGAAGTAGGGGAGTGTGAAGGAATAGATTTTGCTATTTAGTAGAGCAGGGGGATACAATGAATAAATGGTTTAAATTTGGAATAACTAACTTTTTTACGGCACTTAGAGCAGCAGGTATTGTTTGCTTAATTCCGGTTTTTAAAATATATGGTGGGCTTGCTACAGCATTACTTTCAGCAGGGTGTTTTGCCACAGATTTTATCGATGGTATACTTGCTCGAAAACTTAAATCATCGACTTTTTTTGGAAGCCTTTTTGATGCTATTAGTGATAAAGCGTTTTTAATTGTCAATATGATACTTTTGATGAGTATTACCCCACTGGCAATAGTGCCCATTTTAGCGGAACTAGGCATTGCGACGGTTCAAAGTTTGAAATATCAAAAGAATATGAATGTTCAATCAAATATTTTTGGAAAAGTTAAAATGTGGGTCGCAGGAATTACAATTTCTTTAACATATTTATTGACTGATTTAACATTTGTCGACTATTTAGGGGCTGATTTGGCTACAAAAATATCTGAATTAGGAAACTTGAAGTTGTTTGGTATTACATTGGCTCCATTGGTTTTAAGTGAAATCGCGACATTAAGTAGTTATATTAAAGAGTTTATTGATGATAAAAAAGAAGTATTAGAAGAGGAAAAAGTAACTATTGATGAAGTAAAAAATACCGAAGAATTACCAGAAAGAAAAGCCGAAGAAAAGTTAGAAAGTCATATCGCTAATATGAGTTTAAAAGATATGTTGTTTGATCATGATTTTTATGAAAAATATAAAGATGAAGGAAATTTAAAGTTGATAAGAAGTATGGCTAAGAAGAAAAAGTAAAATTTTTCTTCTTTTGTGGTATAATGGGTGTATGAAGAATTTATTTGGTTTTACAAAAGAAATGTTAGAAGAATATTTTATTGATATGGGTGAGAAAAAATATAAAGCCACCCAAGTTTTTGAGTGGTTGTATCGTCATAATGAATATGATATTAGCAAGTTTTCTAATATAAAAAAAGAGATACTTATTAAAATGCAAAATGACTTTACAACGGAATTTATCAATATAGAAAAGGTTTTAGAAGGGTCTGATGTTAAAAAGTTTTTATTTAGACTTCTAGATGGTGAAAAAATCGAAGCTGTTTTGATGGAACATAATTATGGATTGTCAGTTTGTGTTTCCAGTCAAGTCGGTTGTAATATGGGATGTAAGTTTTGTGAAAGCGGACGACTTAAAAAAGTAAGAAATCTAGAGGCTTATGAGATTGCCCAACAAATACTTCTTATTCAAAAATATATAAATAAGAGGATTGATAGTGTTGTTGTGATGGGTATTGGGGAACCATTTGATAATTATGATAATATTATTAAATTTATTAAGATAATTAATGATTCTTATGGTCTTGCTATTGGAGCTAGACATATAACGGTATCTACTTGTGGATTGGTGCCAAAAATTGATGAATTTAGTGATCTTAATTTACAGGTTAATTTAGCATTATCTTTGCATGCAGCAACTGATGAAGTGCGAAATAAAATCATGCCTGTCAATAAAGTGTATAATGTTGACACTGTAATTGCAGCAATTAAGCGATATATTGCCAAAACTAATAGACGAGTAACTATAGAATATGTTATGCTTAATATGGTTAATGATAGCACTGAAGATGCACAAGAGTTAGCCAAACTATTAAAAGGTATGAATGTTTATGTCAATTTAATTCCATACAACGAGACTAAAAACATAGAGTTTAGTAAGAGTAATAAAGATAGAATAAATAAATTTTATGACTCTTTAATGAAAAATGGAATTAATGTAACTGTTCGAAGAGAATTTGGCGGCAATATAAAAGCAGCATGTGGACAGTTAAGAAGCGAGAGTGATTAATACGAAATCTTTTTATTTGACGGATACAGGAAGAGTTAGAGAACATAATGAAGATAGCGTAACTATCTTGAAAAATATGAATGGTGAATATCTACTTGTTGTTGCTGATGGTATGGGAGGACACAGAAAAGGTGAAGTTGCCAGTGCCCTTACTGTTACGCATTTAGGTAAAAGATTTACTGAAAGTGCCTCAATTGGTACAAAAATCGATGCCGTAAATTGGCTTAGCGATAACATAAATGAAATAAATAGAGAAATTTTAGATTATGGCGAAAAGAATGAAAATTCTAAAGGATTAGGTACAACTGTTGTTGCAGCAATTGTGACGAAAGAATTCTTGATTTTTGCTAATATCGGAGATTCATCTGGTTATGTTATGAAAAATAATAAATTACATAGAGTAACTAAACCGCACACATTAGTAAATTTATTAGTTGATGCGGGAGATTTAACTGAGGAACAGGCTAAAACGCATCCAAAGAAAAATGTGCTAATGAAAGCCTTGGGTGCGGCGGAAAAGGCTGAACCAGACATTTTTGATGTTGACAATGGTAGCACTGAAGTATTTTTATGTAGTGATGGAGTAACTTCGTTACTTAATGATGATCAAATAGAAAAAGTTTTATTAGAAACTAATCTTACTGTGGAGGAAAAAGTTATTAAACTCATAAAGAAATGTAATGCAAGGGGGGGAACTGACAATATATCTATTGCCTATTTAGTTCGAGAAAGTGGTGATTTGGCATGATAATGAAGGGGCAAAAAATTAGTGATCGATACCAAATAATTAAATCGATTGGTGAAGGCGGTATGGCTAATGTTTATTTAGCCTATGACACTATACTTGATCGTAATGTTGCGGTTAAAGTTTTACGTGGAGATTTAGCCACTGATGAAAAATTTGTCCGTCGTTTCCAAAGAGAGGCTTTATCAGCAAGTAGTTTATCTAATCCTAATATTGTAGAAGTTTATGATGTCGGAGAAGATAACGGTGAATATTATATTGTCATGGAATATGTCGAAGGAAAACATTTAAAAAATTTATTAAAAAAACGTGGCAAACTGACAGTTCCAGAAGTTATCGATATAGTTTTACAGATAACCAATGGTCTTAGTGTTGCTCATGACTCTTATATAATTCATAGAGACATAAAACCTCAAAATATACTCATACTAGATAATGGATTAATAAAAATAACAGACTTTGGTATAGCAGTTGCTATGAATGCAACACAGTTAACACAAACCAATTCTGTAATGGGTAGTGTTCATTATCTTCCACCTGAGCAAGCAAGTGGGAAAGGAGCAACTCTTCAAAGTGATATTTATTCTATTGGTATTTTAATGTATGAATTATTAACTGGCAAACTTCCATTTAAAGGAGATAATGCTGTTGAAATAGCCCTTAAGCATTTAAAAGAACCGATGCCAAGTATTAGAGATGAGATCCCTGATATACCACAGAGTGTTGAAAATATCATTTTAAAAGCAACAGCCAAAAATCCTAAAAACAGATATGCTGATGCAAGAGAAATGCATGAAGATTTAAAAACATGTCTAGATGAATCGAGGGCTAATGAATTAAAAATTACATTTAAGTATCCAGAACATGATTATGATGATACTAAATTATTAAAAACTGTAAAAGAACCAAAGAAAGAAACTAAAAAAGATGAAAAGAAGGACATTAAGGATGGTGAAGAAATTATAGCAAAGCGTATTAATAAAAATGAATCTAAATCACAAAATAAAATAATTATAATACTTGCTAGTATTTTTGTAGGTTTAGTAGTAATTATCACAACGATATTTGTTTTAATCCCTTATATTACTTCTTCAAGACAAGAGGCTGTTCCAGATGTTTCCGGTTATACAGTTAGTGAAGCAATTAACGCTTTACAAGATGCAGGATTTATTGTTGCAGATGAGCAAAGAAGTGAAGCAAGTGATACTATTGATGAAGGCTTAGTTACTAAAACTTCACCAGCAGCAGGATCAATTAGAAAAGAAGGAACAGAGATAATACTTTATATCTCTTTAGGGGATGTAACGGTTGAAATTGAGGATTATACTGGTCAAAACTACAACGAAGTTAGAGGACGACTTGAAGCACTTAATATTGTAGTTTATATTGAAAGTAGAGATATTCCTGAAGGTGATGATCCAGCAGATTATGAAGAAGGAATAGTTATGGATCAATCAATAGAACCTGGAGAAAGATTATCTGAAGGAGATTCGATAACTTTATATATTCCAAAATTAGATAATAAATATCCAGACTTTGTTTTAGATGAGTATACAGTTGCTGAAGTTGAAGAATTTGCTGAGGATTACGGTATTAATTTAACAATAAATTATGAAGACACTACCGAATATGAACCTGGTACAATTATTAGACAAAGTAGAGCAGCGGGAACAACCGTTGTAGAAGGTGCAAGACTTACAATAACTGTTGCTCGGGAACCAAGTAGTGAAACTGAAGAACCAGATGATAGCGGAGGATTAGAATAATGCAAGGTCGCATTACCAAACAAATTAGTAATCAATATACTGTTGATGTAAAAAACGAATTATTTGTCTGTAGTGCTAGGGGAAAGTTCAAAAATATGGGGCTTTCCCCTGTTGTTGGTGATATAGTAGAAATTGATGAAGTTAATAAAACTATCGAAAAAATATTACCTAGGAAAAATAAACTTAATAGACCTGTTGTAGCCAATGTCGATACGGCTTTAATTGTAACAAGTGTCAAAAAGCCTGATTTATCACTTTCGCTATTAGATAAACAATTAACTATTGTTATTTCTAATGATATTGAACCAATTGTCATCTTAACTAAATTGGATTTATTAGATAAACAAGAACTAAAAAGCATTAAAAAGATAATGAAATATTATGAAAAATTAGGAATAAAAGTTATTCCTAATACTAAGTTAAATAAATTAAAAAGGTTATTAAAAGAAAATGTAGTAGTTTTAACAGGACAAACTGGGGCAGGTAAATCAAGTATTTTAAATAAACTTGATAAAAACTTACATTTGGAAACCAAACCGATTAGTGAAGCCTTAAATAGAGGAGTTCATACGACGCGGCATACCGAACTATATAAAATAAATCACATGTATATGGTTGATACTCCAGGCTTTAGTGCTCTTGATTTAACAGACATTTCAATTGATAATTTGCGTGAGGCTTTTAAGGAATTTGATAAATATACCTGTGCTTATAAAGATTGTACACACAATAATGAAAAAAAATGTGGTGTGAAAGAAGCGTTAGAAAAAGAATTAATATTACCATCTAGATATAATAACTATATAAGATTTTTAAAGGAGATATATGAAAGTAGTAGTAAGTTATATAAATAGTATGTTTGATAAACGTAAGACAATCAAATTAATTGATGAAAGTATTGCTGATGGTATCCATGTCGATTTAATGGATGGCAAGTATGTAGCAAATAAAAATTTTGAAATTACAGAACTACCTAGTTTATTTGCAAGTATTACAAAACCTTTAGATATTCATTTAATGACTAATAATCCTTCAAAAAATTTTACTGAATTATTTAAATTAAAACCAGCTTGCATTTATATTCATCCATCTACAGAAGAAAATCCCATTAAAGCATTAGAAGATATTACATCCATGAATATAGATGCTGGAATAGTCATCAATCCTGATGAAGATACTCTAGGTTTTGAAAAATATTTTCCTTATGTTAAAAGAGTACTTTTAATGAGTGTCTACCCTGGTAAAGGAGGTCAGGAATTTTTAGATTCAACCCCTTCCAGACTAAAAGAATTAAATAGTTATCAAGAAAAGTATAATTTTGAAATTTATATAGATGGTGGAATAAATGCTGATACTGTCAAACTTGTAAGTGCAGCAGATGGAGTAGTGTCCGGCTCTTATGTTTGTAACAATCAAGACTTTAATAAACAAATTTCTGAATTGAAACTATAGATGCTTCGACATTTATAGTTTTTATTTGCTAAAATTAGACGAAAACTCCTTTGGACTTATAGAAAGTAAATGTGCTAAGATAAATAATCAAGGAACAAATCACATACAAATTATGAACTATGTTCTTTATATATAACTATTATTAAATTTCAATAGAAATATAGAGAATTTTGTTATTTTATATTATACTAATTTATAGTTTAAATTTCTAGCGATGAATTATTTGTTAAAGAGGCATGATTGATGCTAAAGGTAATTATCTTATAAAAAGGAAGGATAAAACGCATTAATTATTGATAAAGGAGGTACAATGGCTGAATTAACAGTTTTAGAACAAAAGATTTCATATTTTAAAATTGATGATGAAGATTATATATCGATTACTGATATGCTAAAATCCAAAGATGGTAATTTTTTCGTATCTGATTGGTTGAGAAATAGAAACACTATCGAATTTTTGGGCATTTGGGAAGAAATACATAATCCTAATTTTAATTATGGCGAATTCGCCATAATTAAAAGCCAAGCAGGGTTAAATAGTTATAAAATTAGTGTTAAAGAATGGGTAGAAAAGACAAATGCTATTGGTATAATGTCAAAAGCAGGAAAATATGGTGGGACTTATGCTCATAAAGATATTGCTTTTGAGTTTGGAATGTGGATTAGCCCCAAATTTAAATTGCTTTTAATTAAAGAATTTGAAAGATTAAAAGCAGAAGAGCAACAACAGCTTGGTTGGAATGCAAAAAGAGAATCATCTAAAATTAATTATCGAATACATACTGATGCTATAAAACAAAATTTAGTTCCTATGGAATTAACTAAAGAACAAATAAATTATATATATGCAGAAGAAGCGGATGTTTTAAATATGGCATTATTTGGTATGACAGCCAAAGAATGGCGAAGTAATAATCCTAAGTTAAATGGAAATATTAGAGATTATGCTACTATAAATGAATTAATCTGTTTAGCAAATCTAGAAAATTTAAATGCCGTATTTATAATGATGGTTTAAAACAATCGGAGAGATTAGAAAGATTAAATAAAATAGCTATTTCTCAAATAAAAATTCTAAATGATTCGGATATTAAATATCTTAAATAATAAAAGAGGAAAAAGAAATATAATTAAAAATCTAAAACAAATGTTAGTTAAGTTAAAGGTAAACAAATATCTTGTTTGTAATAGTTAGAAATAACTATTTTTTTCTGGCTTTTAATGTTATAATAATTTTGACTAGGAAGGAGTAGTATCATGGATATATTTATACCAGATGTATATCAAAAAAGTATTTATACAATAAATTATAAGAAATTAAAAAAGAATGGAATAAAATGTTTACTCTTTGATTTAGATAATACTATTGCTCCTTATAAAGTTACTGAACCAGATGTTAAAGTTAAAGAACTTTTTGCAAGATTAGAAGAAGATTTTAAAGTAATCATAATAAGCAATAGTCCTAAAAATAGAATAAGACCATTTAAAGAAAAATTAAATGTCGATTGTGCTTACAGTAGTAGAAAACCATTTAAAACTAAATACAAGAAAATTTTAGAAATATATAATTTTAAAATAGATGAAGTTGCTTGTATAGGAGATCAAATACTTACAGATATTCTTGGAGCTAATCGCATGGGGTTTACAAGTATACTCGTTAATAGAGTAGCAAAATATGAAACAATATTTACAAGATTTAATAGATTTTTTGAAGGGTTTATTTTGAAGAATTTGGCGAAGAAGAACATTTTGGTTAGTGGAGAATATTACGATTAGTTAGAAAGGAGAGTGGCTATGAAGAAATGCTTAGGATGTGGTGTAGTTTTACAAAATACTGATAAAGATGCTTTAGGCTATACTCCAAAGTTGGAAAATGATTTATGTATTCGTTGTTATAAACTTAAACATTATGGCAATTTAATAAATTCGGGAAAGCATCAAGATAATGCTAAGCTTTTAAAAGAAATTGATAAGAAAAATGGTCATGTATTGTTTTTAATTGATTTTTTAAATATTTATAATGATGTAATGGAAACATATAAGAAAATTAAATGTTCTAAGACTTTAGTGGTTACTAAGAGTGATTTAATACCTAAAAATATAAAGAAAGAAAAGCTTGTAAAAAATATTAAAGATATATATGATATCAAGGAAGATGTTTTGTTAGTTAGTTCAAAAACTAAAGAAAACTTGAATGCGATTGAGAAAATATGTTTAAATAATTCAACCGTTGTTTTTGCAGGATTTACTAATGCAGGAAAGAGTAGTATTATTAATGCTTTAGTTGGTAGTGATATAACTGTTAGTAGAAATATTAACACTACTCAAGAATTTATTAAATTGAAAGTTGATGGAATTGATATATATGATGCGCCAGGTTTTATAAATTCTAAAGTTTATGATAATGTAGCAAAGTCTAAAATAAAGCCTAAGACTTATCAATTGGCAAATAAATATTATTTGAATATATTGGATATTAATATTGCTAGTGTAGTTGATATTAATTTAACTCTTTATTTTGATAACTTTATAACGGTTAGTAAGAGAAGAATTAAGGATAACTTGGAATATAATTTGGAAATCCCTGCTAATAATGATTTGGTTATTAAAGGATTAGGCTTTATTAAGTTTAGTGGAAGTACTAAAGTTAGTGTTAATATTGATAGAGATTATTTAGATATTAGACCGACAATTATCGGAGGTAATTATGAGCAAGATTAGAGTAATGAGTGAAAACTTGGCTAACAAAATTGCTGCTGGTGAGGTTGTTGAAAAATGTGCATCGGTTGTTAAGGAACTAGTCGAAAATTCAATTGATGCCGGAGCCACAAATATAAAGGTTAATTTAATTGATGGGGGTTTAACTAGTATAAATATCATCGATAATGGTAGTGGTATGGATAAAGAAGATGCGGTTTTATCTTTCTCAAGACATGCTACTAGTAAAATTTATAAAGATGATGATTTATATTTTATTGAAACTCTAGGATTTCGTGGTGAAGCACTAGCCAGTATTGCTAGTGTTGCTGAAGTAAATTTAGAAACTTGTAGTAAAGAAATAGGAACTCATGTCCATATCAAAGGGGGAAATATGGATATTGTTGAACCAACTTCAGCTCGTCCCGGAACAAGTATAACAATAACTAATCTTTTTTATAATACACCAGCCCGACTTAAGTATTTAAAGAGTGAAGCAACAGAGCTAAATAATTGTGTTCAGTTTATTGAAAAATTATCATTGTCAAGACCAGATATAGCTTTCACATTAACTAATAATGACCGAGTAGTTGTAAAAACAAGTGGTAGTAATAATTTACTTAAAACCATCCACGAAATATATGGCTTGAATGTATCAAGTAATATGTTAGAAATAAAAGCCAGTAGTGATGATTTTGAAATTACAGGATTTGTAGGTAAACCTAGCATTCTTAAGAAGAATCGTAATCATTTTAATACTATCGTTAATGGTAGGGTTGTGCGAAATAATGATATTAATAGGGCTATAAATGATGCTTATAATACTTATAAACATGAAGGCTTTTATCCCATAGTTGTAATAAATATTGAAACTGACCCAACATTAGTTGATGTCAATATTCATCCAACTAAACAAGATATAAAGATGAGTAAAATTGAAGAGTTAACAGAGATTCTGTATAAAACAATTAAAGAAGCATTATATAATAATTTGCTTATCCCTAATGCAATTGTAGATGAATCTTTAAATAAAGTAGATATTCCATTTATTCCGCTATCTGTTTATGATAAAGATAATAAAGTTACAGAAGTAGTGCAAACATCGTTTGATTTAGGTACAACTAAAAGTGAAGAGGAAACTGTAATTAAAAATGAAACATTTAAAAGACTTAAGTTATATCCGGTGGGTCAAGTACATGGGACTTATATAATTGCGGAGAATGAAGATGGAATGTTCATACTTGATCAACATGCGGCACACGAGAGAGTTAATTACGAAATGATTAAAAAGAAATTTGCTGAAGAAACACCAAGTTATACAGATATGTTAGTACCTTTACAAATTGAGTTAACTACTAGTGACTATGAAGCGTTCATGGAAAATAAAGGGGTATTAGAGGACTTAGGTTTTAAGATTGAAGAGTTTGGTATCAATACTATCGTATTTAAGGCTCATCCTACTTGGCTTACCAAGAATTTTGAAGGAGATAACCTTAGAACAATAGTTGATTTAGTTATAACCAATCATAAGAACTTTAATAAAGATCGTTTCTTAGATAGTCTGGCTAAGATGGTTTCTTGTAAGATGAGTGTTAAAGCTAATGAACACTTAAGTCTAAGTGAAATGGAAGGATTACTTAATGACTTAGTTAAATGTGATAATCCATATAACTGTTGTCATGGTAGACCTTCAATAATGAAATTTACTAATTATGAATTGGAAAAAATGTTTAAAAGGGTGATATAGTATGTTACCAGGAAAAAGAAAAAGTTTAATAATATGGATTGTTTCAATTATTGGTATTATATTAGTAATTTTTGCTATGTATAATTTTTCTAAATTTATGAGAAATAGAGGACCTCAGGAATCAGAGATAATTGATGATGCTTATGTTGAAGATTATTTATATTACGGATTTGCTATAGATGAAGATGGTAATTATCAATTAATGGGATTAAATAATAATTTTGAAGAAGAAAAGTTAGGTTTAAGGTCATTTTATGCAATGAGTAATATGTATTATTATGATGACCATATAATTTTATATACTGATGCTATTAACCAAATAAATTATAATAAAGAAGAAAATAAGTATTTCTTTTATGAAATAGATTCTTTTTATAATAATGCAACAGATGTTATAGTGACAGATTTATATTATGTATTTTATACTAGTGCGACTTTAGAATATTGTAGTATTGATAATTGTAATAGAATTCAAATTGTTGATGATTTAGTTGATGATATAATATTGTTAAATGAAAATGCAGTATTTTATCAAAGATCAGATGGTGTTTATATGTATGATTTCAATACGCAAAAAAGTAAAATTGTAATGTTGCCTTCACCAAATGGAGGATTACAACTTTTGGCGACAGATGGAGAATATGTGATTTTACTTAATGGAGGAGAAGTATATTCTTATCAAATTTCTAATGATTCAGTGACAAATATTAGTAGTGTTATACTAGGTGATGCTGAAGAGTTTAGTGTAGTAAATGTTCAAAATGGATATTTGATTTATCAAGTAATTGATGAAGATGGACATTATAATTTAAAAAAATATTCTTTAAAAATAAATAATATTTTAAATAATACTTTTGATATAGGTAATGAATCATTAACTTCTAGTATGGTAATAGATGATAGGTATTTATATGCGGAATTAGTTGATGATACTGAATTAAGATATGTAATAATAGATATGGAAAATGATAAAGTAGTTAAAGATTTAGAAAATTCTTATGTAGTATTGATTGGAGTGAAATAATGAATTATATTAATTTAAATTTATTACCTGTGAAATTGGATGAAGATTTTATTATTCCTTCAGAATTTTATGAAAATACATCGATAAAAAAATTGGAAAATTTACATGTAAAAGGAATAATTGATTATAATCTTAGTGGAGAAATAGCAATAAATATGAAAATAACTGGAAATATGTATTTGCTTGATTCTATAACTTTGGAAGAAATTCCTTATCAATTTGATATAAATATTGATGATACTTTGGAAAGTTTTGATGGTGAAAATGGGGAATATTTTGAAAAAAATAAAAATATACTTGATAAACTTGAATTTTTATGGGAAAATATTGTATTGGAAGTTCCCATTAGTTTTACTAAATCAACTGGTGCTAAAATGCAAGGTGATGGTTGGGAATTAAATAAAGATGATGATGAGGAGGAAGTTGATCCTCGCTTAGCAAAATTGAATGACTTATTTAAAGGTGGTGAATAAATATGGCAGTTCCTTTTAGAAGAACTAGTAAGACTAAAAAAAGAATGCGTCGTACTCATTTAAAAAAGGAAGTTGGAGCACTTACAACTTGTCCTAAATGTGGAGCAACATTAAGACCACATAGAGCTTGTACTAAATGTGGATATTACAATGGTAAAGAAGTAATTGCAGTTGCTCAAAATGAAGAAGAATAACCGTTTTAAAAAAACGGTTTTTTTCTTGAAAAAATATATTAGTTGTGTTAATATATAATAGAAAGGGATATGAATTATGGAAGAAGAAAGAAATATAGGTAAATTATTTTACAAAAATGGATTTGAATTTACTAGTTTACGTACTCTAGTTCGTGAAGCAGAAAATGTCGATTTAAGTGATTTGTTAGATAGATTACTAGATTTAGAAAAAAAGATGAATAGCAGTGCAGAAATCAAAGATTTAGCGGCTTATGTAGAAGAAAGATTAGGTAGTATTGAAAAAATAGTCAATGATGATTCTTATTTTAATTTATCTGATGCAACAGTTCGTAGTGAATATAATAAACAAGTAAAATCTATTAGAGATAAGTTTCATTATGCAAGACACTTTATAGATGCTGAGGCTGAATTAAAACAACAACAAGATAATTATGAAAAGACTTTATTAAGTATAAATCAAAGATTATTTAAATTAGATCATGATGCAACTATTTCTGGGGAAGAAAGAAATGAGCAAGGTGCTAAGTTATTAGATGAAAAAAGAATTGTTGTTAAAGATTATAATGATGCATTAGAAAATTACAATAGATGTCAAGAAGCATATGATAATAGTCAAAAAGAATTTGATTTAGTAGATTTTAGAAATGGATTATTAAATAATATAAATAAAATTGAAGATGCTATTAAAAAGTCAATCTTAGATCAATCACTAGATCAAAATAATAAGTCTAAAATGGATAAAATTTTGGATTTAATTAGAGATATTCGGGAAACAGTAGTTTACTATGGTTTGGAAAGCACACGAGCAAAAAAAGAATTTGATGACTTATGTAAAAAGTTTAGTCTAAAGCATTTAAATAAGCATGAAGAAGTTAGAAAGGAAGAAATAGTAGAAGAAAAGCCAACTTTGAATCCTGAACCTGTAATTTCGCAACCAGTTTACAGTGCTCCTGCTCAAGAAAATGAACCAGCAGAAGTTGTTCAAACTTCAATTAAAGATTGGGTTGAAAAAGTTTATGAAGATTTGAAGAGATTGAATCCTGATGTACAATTTAATTTAGTAGATGATCCAATTAATCCTAATTTTGATGGTAGAATAGAATCATCAGCTTTTGTCCATAATCTTAGGTTGCCAGATAATTTTTATTATATAAACAATGGTATTTCTAATAAATTTAGTAGTAGTAAAGATACTGTTATTATTGAAATTGGTGTGTTAACTGAAAAAAGAGAAGAACCACATACAATTAAAGAGAAAGAAGAACATGTTGAAAATTTAGGCCTTTTTGATAAAGCAAAAGATGTAGTTGCAAAACTTTATAAAAATAGTCGTGTTCCAGAAAATAAAAAAATGCGAGTTAAAAGAAATAGAACTGCTATTATTAATCCTTATGCTAAATCTTTGTTGACTTCATCTAGTTTATCTAGTATTAGTCTAGATGAAAATAATGATTTGTCTGATTTGCCACGTGTTGGTTTGGCTTCAGGTTTAAAACAATATATGCAAAAGTTGTATCATAAGATTGTAAGTGGTACAGATGCAAAAGTTGATACTTTAGAAAATAATAGTGATGAATTGCAAGCTGGTGATGAAAAGAAAACAATGACATCAATTGCTAAAGCTGCTTCAGATATGATGACTATATTTAAGAAAAGAGTAAGAGGAGAAATTAAGTCTAATAAGAAAAAGGCATCTGAACCAATATTTAATGATAGTTTAGATGATTTAGAAGCAGATTTGCAAAAAGCTTTAGATTCTCATCAAGCAAATACAGCAGAAATTTTAGATGAACCTTTATCTAGTGGGAGGTAAATAATGAAGATTGATAGTGTGATAACTTTAGAAAATGATGTAAATTGTTTGCTACTTGAAAAAGTAAATTATAATAATGATAATTACTTTTTAACAGTAGTATTAGATGATAATGAAGAACCAAGTGATGAATATATTGTATTAAAAGAAATAATTGAAGATGGTCAAAATTATGTAATGCGAGTTACTGATGAAAAAGTTCTTGCTGAACTTATCAAATTATTTACTAAATCATTTGGGGAAAAAGTTCAAAATTTACCAGATTTTGAAGATGCTGCATAAAGCATCTTTTTTAGAAAGGAATAAATTATGGATTGGATATTTTGGCTAATTTTAGTTATTGCTTTAGCGATTATTGAGCTTGTAACAGTAAATTTACTTACTATTTGGTTTTGCTTTAGTGGTATTGTTGCTTTAATTTTATCTTTTTATATTGATAATGTTGCTATT
>DVHV01000034.1 GCA_018711775.1 Candidatus Onthocola stercoravium
AAGTGCCCTTTCGAAGGGGGATGCCCTAAATTGAGTGCTTACGGTTGGATAAATGGATGTGCATTATGGTTTATCCCTGTATTATTTTTTGCAGAAATTTTTTCTTATTTCATTATTCGTTACATAAATTCAAACTGTTTAATATTATTAACAGCAATTACAATAGGAACAATTGGTTACATGTTATATTTTTTCAATATTCATTTTCCGTATAATATAGATGTATCCTTCTATGCTAGTTTTTTCTATTTAATTGGATATATATCTAAAAATAAAATAATTCACTATCCTCCTAAACATTCTTTAGCTATTTGTCTATTAATAGTAAATATTATTCTATCACAAATACTACCTCGAACAGATATGGCTTGGAATAATTGTGGTTGGTATGGATTGAATGCTATTAATGCTATAGGAGGAACATTTGCTATTATATTAATTACTAAAACTTACTTTGATAATATTTATGCCACACCTATAAAATTATTCTTCAAGTGGGCAGGACATAATACAATAATAATATTAGGACTATCACAGATAATAAGTACATATATAAAAATCGGATTTTCATATTTTTCTGTTCCCGAAATTATGAATCCATTTTTAAGACACATATTTTTATGGATTATACTTTATATATTATCAATCATAATACGAAAATATTTCCCAAGAATAATAGGACAAAAATAAAATATGACTCAAAAAAAACAAATAACAAAAAGAACATTCATTTGTAATATACTCCCTTCCGATTACATAATTAAATCAAAAGCATCACAAGCTGCCATTAATTTTTGTAATCGGCTAGTGGATGGAAAATGTTTTAATGATATTAGATCTATTACACCTATCAGCTATCAACTACCTCCCCAGATAACATACAAAAATATTACATTTTACATAAACAACGGCAAAAACAAAATAAATAAAATAGTCCGATATATTTTATTAAATGTAAAACTAGCTAGGGATACACATACTTCAGATGCTATATGGTTCTACAATTTGACATTTTCTTGCTTATTAGCATATACACTTCTTAAATTTATTTGGCGTAAAAAGATTTATATAATAATGGCAGATTATACTCCATCCTCCAATATATTCTCACTTCAATCCTTTATTGGCTGGTTATTAAGAAAATGTGATGGAATGATATCTTTATCAGCACGTTCATGTTTCAAACACATTAAAAATTTAAAAGTGAAAGCTGGAATAATTGATGAGAACATGTTAAATATAAAATCAGAGAAAAAAGATATAAATGACATTATATTTCTTTTTTCTGGCACTTTATCCCCTGTAACAGGTTACGATATGGCATTAAAAGTTTTCTCAAAAATTCCCAATGCACAACTATATATATCAGGGAATGGAGAATTTCCTACTGAATATAAAAAATATACAAATTTACACTTCTTTGGAAATATGAAATACGAAGATTATCTTTGTTTACTTGATTCTGCAACGATTTGTTTGAACTTAAGAAATCCCAATCTTCCCGAAAATAATAATAATTTTCCATCCAAAGTTTTAGACTATTTTTCAAAAGGTAAGATTGTACTTTCCACAATATCGTATCCTGAGATAAAGGGTGCAAACTACATTTTATCTGAATACAATGAAGCAGCCATAACAAAATCTATTCAAGATATCATCAATATGGATATCAATGAACTATTAAAATATTCTGATAATATTTCCTTTTTACGCATGAACTTTACAGTGCAAGCTTGGAAAGAAACAATACATGCTGTAGATTCATTAAATATATAGTAAAATATACCGTTTATGAGAATTGTATTTTGGCAAAATTGTCTTAGCCCACATCAACTACCATATATTGTACATCTTATGGATGATAAACGTGTAGATGAAGTAGTAGTAGTTACAGAAGAAAGTATCAGTGATGAACGTAAAAAAATGGGTTGGGAACTGGGGTGTTATCCCCAAATAGAAAAATGCTCAATTATAATAAGCCCTAATAATGATAAAATTCGTGCTTTATTTAATATGAGAGAGGCAGATAGTTGGCATTTATTCTCAGGTATACATGGTTTTCCATTTATATTCCACTGCTTTAAAATTAGTTTGGTTTATAATATAAAACGCGGTATAGTAACAGAATGCCCATATACATATGCTTTTGGCAGTAATAATGGAAAGCCTTTATGGTTACATAGTATACGTTTCTTCTTACAAGACTATAAATATGCCAAGTATATAGATAAGGTTTTTGCCATGGGTAACCGAGCTACGAAATATTTCAAATCAGTATATAGCAAATGGAACGTATATCCTTTTATGTATTGTACACAACCCAAAGAAAAGAATAACCTTATTACAAATCAAACAGCCACAACAAAATTTCTTTTTGTTGGTAGTTTATCTTATAGGAAATCTCCTAAAATAATTTCCAGCAGTCTTGTTTCCTGCATAAAAAATAATTCTAAATTTGACTGTCATGTGACTTATGTAGGTGATGGTAACAGACGAATAGATTTAGAAAACTATATAATTAAAAATAATTTAAAAAGCTATGTTACTTTAACTGGCTTTCAACCTCAAACAGAAATACCTACATGGATGTCCAAAAATGATATTCTAATATTACCAAGTATTCATGATGGTTGGGGGGCAGTGGTAAATGAAGCATTACAAACTGGTATGTATGTAATTTGCAGTAATACTTGTGGAGCCGCAGATTTACTAAAGGATGAACGAATTGGAAAAGTCTTTCATGTAAATAATGAACAACAACTTTCTGAAATAATGCAATGGTGTCATGATAATATTGACACAATTCGCCATGACAGATTTTTTCGACAACAATGGGCTGACAAACATATAAGTGGCCGAGTTCTAGCCAAGTATATGATAAACTGTTTGATTGAAAATAAATAATAAGTATGTCACATTTGCAGAAAAATCCTCAAGATAAAAAATTAGCAGCTAAACGTATCTATCAGCAGCTGTTATAGCAAATATATCAACAGCTTGTCATACACTGATATCAACCTATTATATGAACAGGTTGTCAGCATTGAATTATTTAAAATAGTTCTTCTGTAAAGTTATAAACATTCGCAGGGATTATAAATTTCTGTTGTAAACAACAATAGAGACCAGTATTTCAATTCTATTCAAATTTGATATATCCAATAAAAAATATTTTTTCTTTCCAACAAAATGATTATTTATAGTTACCAAGCTTCAAATAATTATACGGATTTAAAAGAAACATCAAAGCAATCATTAACAAAATTTACGCGACAAGAAAAGAAATAAAAAATTGATTTATCTAATAATTTTTACATAAGACAAACTATATAAAGCGAAAAATGAAAAACAAACAGAATGAATACAAAAACAGAATAACAGACACAAATCATATAACGATGACACCATTCTTATCACAAAAAATCAAACTTTTATCATTGATAAGTATTATACTTGTGTTATATATCCACTCTGGATTCCATGATTACCCTAATGAAATACAGGGAATGCCATTTAATTTCAAGCTACAAGATTTCATTAGTGGAAAAATAGGACGGTGTGCAGTACCCTTATTTTATGCTATAAGTGGATATCTATTCTTCCTTAATTTAAATAACAAAAATATACTTTGGGCCAAAATAAAGAAAAGGATTATGACTTTAGTAGTTCCCTATATTATAGCTGCATTATTTTTCCCCTGTTTTTATATCATAGTAAGTTTAATTCCCAGTACAGCCCGTTTCTTTAATTCAGAAAGTATATCAACCATATTCAACCTACCTGTATGGAATATATTTCAATCTATATTTTATGATCCTTTGGCTTTCCACCTTTGGTTCTTACGAGATTTAATCATCATTGTAGCCTTATCACCTTTTTTATATTATATAAAAAATAGTAGCAAAAAAGGAGAAAAAATCCTACTTATCGCTATATTTTTACTTAACTTATGTAACATAAAATATATTCCTGTATATGCTATGTTTTGGTTTCTAGCTGGAGATATTTTCCTAATAAAACTAGAGAATATAAAAAATATAAGATATTATATTGCATTCCTCTTAATTTCTACCATAGAACTTATATACCCTAGCCCAAGATGGTCGTATTTCCAAATACCAATTATTGCACTCGGTGTAATCAGTATATGGAATATATACAACAGATTAGTAACCAATTCTTTTATATTGAAAAAACATAAATGGTTGTATATTGCCTGCCAATTTACATTCTTCATTTATCTTTTCCATGAACCAACCTTAAATATCATTCGTAAATTATTAATTATAATATTGGGACATTCCTCAATAGGATTTGCTGTAAATTATCTAATATCCCCATGGATATTTACCTTGTTATTCATTATTATAGGATTTTATTTTAAAAAAAACCTACCTAAACTATACAGCATTTGTGTAGGAGGAAGATAAATAAAATATCATGAAAATATTACATTACATTCCATCAATTGGGAAATCAGGTGGTGGCGTAAGTGCTTATCTACAATTACTTTCACATGAGTTAGGAAAACTAGTTGAACTACATATTGTTACACATCATACCCATGATGAAATAACATTAGAACATTGTTCTGTACATTATATTGAAGGTAACATCAAACATTTCATGCGGATGAAACATGAATATTGCAC
>DVHV01000035.1 GCA_018711775.1 Candidatus Onthocola stercoravium
GATAATTATTTAAAGAAAAATATCTTTTATATTTCGCTGGAAGAAATAGATAAGACAAGTATAGAGCAAATTAGAGAGCAGTTAAAAACAGCTATGATATATAAAAATCAGGAATTTTCTTTTATTGAAATATTTGATAAGAAAGATTTTGAAAGAAATACTGCTATCATAAAAGAAGTAGTGGAACTGTTACAAAACTACAGATTTAGATATACCCATAAACATCAATTCTTAGGTGATTTTTTTGAAAATTTATTAAACACAGGTTTTAAACAGGAGGCTGGCCAATTTTTTACTCCAAGAATTTTAACTAGGTTTATTGTAAGTTCACTACCTATTCAGGAATTTATAGAAAAAAAATTAATCAGTAAAGAATCTGATTTTATTCCAAAGGTAATAGATTTTGCTTGTGGCAGTGGTCACTTTTTAACTGAAAGTATGGATATAATACAGAAAAGTCTTATGGAAATAGAAAATAAAAAGTTATCATTATTACCTAGAATAAATGATATACTAAATAGATATAATCAATCTATGGATAAGTTTATATGGGCAAAAGAAAATATATACGGTATAGAAAACGATTATAGGCTTGTAAAAACAGCAAAACTATCTTGTTTCTTTAATGGTGATGGTGAAGCAAATATTATACAGGCTTCAGGTATTGCACCATTTGATATTGATGAATATAGAGGCACTTTACTTGATAGTAAAGATAAAGATAAATGTGAAAAGTTTGATATATTAATCTCTAACCCACCTTATTCTGTTGATGGTTTTAAATCTGTTATGAACAGAAAAGACAGTGAGGCAGCATTTAAACTTTATAACTCTCTAACTGATACTAGCAAAGAGATAGAGGTAATATTTATAGAAAGAATGAAACAGTTGGTAAAACCGAATGGATATGCAGCAATAATACTTCCTGTTTCAATACTACAAAATGATGGTTTATATGCAAAAGCACGAACTATCATTTTTGAAAATTTTGAGTTAAAAGCTGTATTAAAATTAGGTAGTGGGACATTTCAGGCAACAGGAACTAATACTGTATGCATGTTTTTGCAAAAAAGAGAAAGTTCTATTAAACTTGAAAATAAAGAAAACTATAAAAATATGTGCAAAGATAAAACTTTATTGGTATGTGATACTGGAGAAAAAGATGAAGAAAAATCATTCTTAGGATATAGTTTCAGCTCAAGGCGAGGAAACGAAGGTATTACAGAAATAAGGGATGATAAGGGAAATTATTTAGGTAAACTATTAAATGAAAATAATATTGACGATAATAGTAAGGCAAATTATTATATATTAAAAGCATTTCGTGGAGAATATCCAGTAATTCCAAATGATTTAACGGATCATATATATACTATACCATTGGAAGATTGTTTTAACTTTTCATCAGATAATTTCACTAATCGGGTTAGTTTAGTAAAAAAAAAGATAATGAAAAGTAAGTATAACTTACTTAAAATAGGAAATTTTGAGCCAAAAGTAATAATATCTTCTGGTAATGCAGCTCCACAAGATAATAAATATTTTAAAAATGGAGTGAATTATTTTGTAAGAGTAGATAGTTTAAACTATAAAAATGGAATTTATATAGATACTAATAAATTAGAAAAGATAACAAATAATGCTGTTAAAGAATTAAAATTACAAAAATTTAAAAAAAATACAATAGTTTTTCCAAAAACAGGAAAAGCTATTGATACAAACAAAATAGCATTATTACCAGATGATATGTATATAGCTTCGCATTTAGCTTGTATTTCTTCAAACAATATATACACATTAAAATATATATATTATTTGTTAAAATATATAGGTATTTCAACAATACAATTTAATAAAAGTGATTATCCAACAATATCAAAACAAGATATATTTAATTTTCTAATTCCTGCACCATCTATTAATGAGCAACACAAGATTATTACTGAAATTGAATTATATGAATCAATTATACAAAAACAAGAAAAACAAATTAAAGAAGCAGAAAATCAGATTAAGAGGATAAAATTTAGTGGTTATGATACAAAATACAACTTATCTGATAGTTCTAAATTTTCTGTATCAATAGGTAAACGAGTTCTGAAAAAAAATATTAAAAATGATGGGAAATATCCTATATATAGCGCAAATGTTTTTAAGCCATTTGGTTATACTAATTCATTATTATTTGATAAATTTGATAAACCTTCTGTATTATGGGGTATAGATGGAGATTGGATGACAAATTATATTCAAAAAAATATACCATTTTATCCTACTGACCATTGTGGAGTACTTAGGTGTCTTGATGGGTCTGTAAATATAATTTATCTTTCATATGCATTGTATGAAGCTGGTAAAGAATTTAATTTCAGCAGGAATATTAGAGCATCAATTGATAGAATAAAAAATTTAACAATTTATGCACCAGATATATCTGAACAGAATAAAATAGGTGATTTAATATTAACATATAGAGATACTATAATGAAAGCAAATCATGAAATCCAAAATGCACAACATAACATTAATAATATACTTAATGATATCATAGAAATAGAATAATATATTTTTGAGATAATATATAAACGCCTATATATACTTTTTATA
>DVHV01000036.1 GCA_018711775.1 Candidatus Onthocola stercoravium
AGAACAATCAAGTCAATCACAAAGTGATAGTTCTGAACAAAGTCAAGAATCTTCCCAACAAACAAGTAATTTACAACAAGATAATAAAGTTCAGCAAGATAATAATTCTCAAAATCAAGATGAAATTATAGATGATGTGGATGACTCTAAATCGGATAATACTGATAAGAACAATGAAGTTCAAACAGAAGAACAAATACAACAAATAAATGAAGATATATCAAACAATCCTAAACTTACATTTGAACAAAAAAAAGAATTATTAGAAAAACTAAAAAATAGTATTGAAGAAATACGAAAAAGAAAAGCTGAAAAATTACAAAAAGAACATTTGAATCAAGAAAAACAAGAAGTTGAAGAATCAAAAGAAGAAAAATATGAGTTATCAGAGCAAACAAATAACTTTTTAAATCAATTGGGGGAACTTCCATCTTTTGAGGATAGAGATAGAGGTGCTGGTTATTCAATTGATACTGAATCTTATACGGAAGTACCAGAAAGCATTATTAGAACACTTATAACAAAATTTTTAAATCAAAGGTTTTGCAGACATTGTACTGATTTAAATGTTAGATCTAATTCGTTAGAAAAAACTAATGGTTTTTATAAGTGGGAAATTAAAGATGTAATTGTGCATTTACAAACTCATCAAGTAACAAAAGTTCTAACTGATAAATATGGATATGAGTATGCACAAGGTAAAAATGAAAATGTACCATTATCATTCTACTTTGATATGTCAGGTAGTATGAGTTCTTATACCAATATGTTAGCAGTTATTGCAATAGAATTATTAAAAAAAGGAGTTAAGGTTTTAATTGGCTTTAATGAAAGAGTTAATGTTCAAATTGAGAGTATTGAAAAAAATATAACAGTATCTGAACTTGCTGAAATATTAGAAAGTGCAGGATATTGGAATGGCTGGGGAAGTTCTGGTAGAGATAGTTATAAAAAAGATCCTAGAGTAAAGTTTAAATATATTGAAAGAAATATAGATAATTATTTAATAGATAAAAAAGCAGAAAAATGTGTAGTATTTGCGGACTTTGATCCAAGAAGTGAAGTTATAAATTTATCACAAGTTGTTGATGTATATTGGTTTTGCTTTGAATCAAGATATGATTTTTATGACATTGGTAAATTTAATGGCTTTATTTATAAAGTTCAAAATATAAGAGATTTAGAGCAAGGATTATTAAAGGTAAATGAAAAAAGGTTTGAAACATTATGTTATACAGATAATCCAAAAAGTCTGCAAAAGAAAGTGAGAGTGAAAAGATGATTTCATTTAAAGAAGTAAAAGATAAAATTGAAGCTATGGGTTATTATGCTACAAATGAATTATTATATGATACATATAATGCTTTAGCATTATTTAATAATTCTGGTATTAATCCTGGTCAAGATATATTTGCAATTTGTTTGGAAGGCCCTCCTGGTGCTGGTAAAACTGAATTTGCAAAAACATATACAAAATTATCTAATGAATTATTCAAAAATGTAGAATTAGTTGATTATCAATGTGATGCCACAACAGGAAAGACTGAGTTGTTTGAAGATATTAATATTAGTGCTGCAATTCGTGGAGATGCTGACAATGTTAATATACCAGGTAAATTAATTGAAGCAATAAAAAAGGTTAATAGTGGTAAAAGAGTTGTATTATTTATAGATGAATATGATAAGGCGAGAGAAGAAACTGATGCTTTCTTACTTCAATTTTTGCAATCAGGTAAGATTAATTCAACTCAACATGGGGACTTAGAAATTAAAGATGAGTATAAGGGAAAATTACAAGTAATACTATGTAAAAATGATATGAGAGAAGAATTATCAGGACCATTATCTCGTCGTATAAGAATAATTAGATTAGATTATATGAAACCTACTTTATTCTATAAAGTAGCACATAGATTATTAATTGATGAAAAAGATAGTCCTGTAAATGATGGCTTATTAAACCTTGTATCTCTAATGTATGAAAAAGCATATGCAAATAAAGAAATGTATAATAGATTACCTTCTTGTTCTGAAATGCTAATTGCAATAGAAGATGCTGATAGAGTTATAAAATTAGCCAATGCACCACAAAGTGTTATTTATAATATAATCATAAGAAATATGTTTAAATCTCCAGATGATATTACAACATTTGAATCTTCGCTAGATAGAATGAAAAATCAAGATGAATCAAAACTTGCAGCATTAGTTAAAACTATGAAAATAAATACCGAAGAAAGTGAAGAAGAATTAAATTTAAATTCTTTAATTGCTGAAAAAGTATTTGTAGATGAAAGCAAGAAACTAGTTAAAAAAACTCAAGAAATGGAATCATTAATTGAAACATATAAAACAAAATTTGCTCAAATGGAACAGGACAGAAAAAAAGCAATTAGTGATGAAATTAAAAAAATTAAATTAGAAAATGGGAAATTAGTATCAAATACAAATGTACCAAATGCTATAGGTAATTTTGAAGATGAAAGTAGTCATATCAAAAGAGGGCATAATATATTCGACCTATCAGACAATAATTGGACTGATGTTGCTACATTAGTAAGACCACATTTATCTCATAATTATGTTATTGGTAAATTAATAGATAATGCTAGTGATTTAGATATAGTAATTTATGAAAATGGTATTTTATTACAAGAATGTGGAGAACAAAAACTAATCGTAATAAATGATTTTGATGAAAAAAATAATCCACAGTTTAGAGTTCTATCTAGTACACCAATTGTTCCATCTACATTTATTCAAGATATTGATAATTTTACAAAATTTATTAATGAGTGTTATGCTTCTCAGCCTAAAACAGCAAAGGCAGTAACTGATGAAGCATTGGATATGAATGATTATAGATTAAATATTGACACACTTGTATATAATGAATCTGAACTTCCATTTGATGTAATTGAAGATGGTGTATATCATTTTGAATATAAATCAGATAAGTCAGATCAACCTGATTATCTTTCTATGTTGAAATGTGAAAATCCAGAAAAGGCATTAGAAAAATCAAAAAGGATAATGTCAGGTCAAAGTAAGGTGTTAAAAAAATGAATAATGCAAGTTTAGTTTTATTAGAAAATACAAAGTTAAAAAAACTTGAAGATTATAAATTAGATGAAAAAAGTATTTCTGAATTTAAAAGCAAAATAAAACAAGTAGATGATGAAACCAAAAATAATTTAGGTAAAGAACTTTTTGAACTTATTTCTAGTAAGAAAAAATCTTCAGAAATAGATGAAGAATTTACTAATAAAGTTATAGAATTGATAATTAATGGTGCTAATTTAGAATACAAAGATGAAAAAAAAGGAGACTTTTCTTTATTACTTTGTGCAAGAAAAGGATTTTTAGAAATAGCATATTTGTTATTGAGATCAGGAGCGAATGCAAATCAATCAAATAATTACTTAACAACTTCTATAATGGCAGCAGCAAGACATGGACATAAAGAATTATTGGAATTATTAATTTTATTAGGAGCAAATGTAAATGCAAAGTGTTTAGATGGAGATAATGCCCTTATGAGTGCAAAAAGACATAATCAACAAGAATGCTTTGACATATTAGTTCATGCTCAATCATCGTTAACTCATAGGAATATTGCAAATCAAACTATATTGGATTTATCGGGAAATGTGTCTTTTAATCCTAACTATATAACAAGTTCAAATGTAACAGAGGTTGTTCCTCCAACATCGGAGGAAGATGTTTCTTCACTTGTAGAAGAAGCAGAACAAAAATTACTTAGATTGAAAAATAAATAAAAACAGGTTGCCCTGTTTTTTTGATATATTAAATTAATTCAATAAAAAAATCGTCCCTATACAAGCAGACGATTCTACTACATCAACTAATATTAATCAGCTGACAAATTAAGGATAACAAAAATATTGCTAATAGTCAATATAATTTTGGACAGATTTTGTAGAAATTAATAATGCTCAATTTAACTAATGTTTTTATTTTCTTTTTTTCCACATAACCAATCAATAGAAATATTATAATGTTTTGCAAATTCAATTAAGGCATAAGTATGGATATATAATTTCCCTAGTTCGTATTTAGAATAATTAGACTGATCTACCTTTATTATTTCTGCTATCTTTTCTTGAGATGTATTATTTTTAGTTCTTATTTCTTTTAAATGATTACCTAAAATCACTTTATCAATTTTATCGTTTATAATTTCATATTTTTTAGTGTTTGTTAGTCCACAAATATAATCAAGATTAACACCATAATAATTACAAAATTCGTTTAGATAAGGAAGAATAATAGCATCAATACCATTTTCCCAACCAGCATAAGTAGATCTACTAACACCTAGCATATCAGCAAGTTCTTGTTGTGTGTTTCCAAAATACGTTCTTATATCTTTCATTCTTTCATAAATCATTCCACGACACCTCTTATATAATTTTCCCATTTAAAATTGCTTTATTTAAAAAGTGTCGGAATATTACCTAAAAACGTGTTATAATAGTAAAGGTAAGGAGAGGTAAGAATGCTTTTTTTGGATGCTAAAGATTATATAATTATTACTTTAAAAACACTTGTTTTTACAATATTACTTGTTTTGCTTTTATCAATTAGTATTTTTAATGTTGATTTTGCAAATTATGTTTGTGATATAACTGAAATACCTCGTGATTTAGCTCTTACTATGACGAGTCTTGGCTTTAGAAATAATATGATAGTTGTTTTAAGTGTATTTGAGTTTGGTATATTTTATTTTTTATATGGGAAAATAAAAAAAACAAAATTATATAATAAATTTTTTGAATTTTTAATAAATTAAAAAATTTCATAATAGATTTTGCAATAGTGTGGTACAATAATTTTGTATTTAATACGTAGCAGAAAGAGGATTTTGTATGTTAGAAGATAAAATTGCTAGTATATTCGATTTGGCTAAAGAACTGCAAGATAAAAAACTTAAAGAAGAATATACTGAATTAGCAAAAATGGATGCTACAATTGGTAGTTTTGACAATTATAAAAAAAATGAGATGAGTAATAAAATTAAAGATAAAAATGAAATGGTAAATGATGTTTTTGTTTGTAGAGATGATGTTAATAAAGATAACTTAAGCGTTGGTATGTATTTGATAAATTATGAACATATTGAACCTATAAAGTTAGATGATGATTATAAACCTTTACCATTAGATAAAAAAACTATATTTGAATATGGTACAGTTATATCTTTCCTATATAAAAATCAAGAATTTAATATAAGTGGTATGTTTGGTGGTACGGAATTGAGTAAAGATAGTGCTATTAATAAATATAATGAATTAAAAAAATATATTGTTGATACAACCGAAGATACTTTATTAGACGCAATTAAAAATAACATTTTAGAGGAGTTAAATTCTTAATTTTGAGTAATTTTTAATGACAACATGAAAAAAGCACAAAACAACATGAAATAGACATGAAATAAACTTGACTGCGTTCTGTCAAGTGCTATAATATAGTAAAATAAATAAATTATGCAAAGAAGAAACGATTTTTCTTTGCTTTTTGTTTGTTTTTTAAGCAAAAACTATTGACACTTGCTTTTAAAATCATTAGAATATTAGACAATTTATTGATGTTTAACAGCAGTTGTTAAATTTAAAGATTTAGTTGTTAGGGTAGAAGAAGCAGTATTATTTCTATTTTGAGAACAGTTACTGACTTTTTCGCCCCTTTTTTATGGAAGAGGTAGAGAAATGATAGTTAAGACTACAATTTGTATATTAAATTACGGCTTAAATGATAAAGTCAGTTGCAGTAGATCGCAAGTTTTTAAAGACTCTAAAAATACGTATGTTAAGAGAGAAAATTAAGGGATAACCTCCCTGTCTGATTTTCTCTCTTTTATTTTAATGAAAGGTGGTTACTTATATGAAACAAGAACAAAATTATGAAGAAGAATATGCAGATAACTTTACATTAACGAAAGATGAGATGGATATTTATAATATACCAGCAACATTTGAGTTGGTAGTTGAAAAATTAAGAGAATTAAAAATTGCTCGAAACAAATACATTAATGGCTACCATGTTAGATTAACTACTAGTTATAGACCAAGATTAGAGCAATTTTCTCAAAATATCTCTGATCCTGTTGGTAAGACAGTAGAATATAGGCTTGATAGTGAACAAGCATACAATGAGTTTAATATTCAACTTAATAAATTATATTCAACTATGTCTAAAGAAGAAAATGCTTATATCAACGATTGTTTGTTATGTGGCAAATCAGAGGCTTCCTTAAGAACAAAGTTTGATTTAGGTAGGGAAACATTTAATATTATTAAAAGTAGTGCAATAGTAAGATTTGGAATAGTATTTAACATTATTGTTTATAAATAGTAATATAAAAGTAACCACTTGAGTCGTTTATGGCTCTTTTTTTATTGCTATAATTTCGAGTTTATAGGGATCTCGTTATCAAAAAACTAGATGAAAGGAGTGAATTAAATGCGAATTTTATATAAAAAACAAAAAATTCCTTAAAAACACTTGCAAAATTTCTTTTTTTAAGTGATAAATATTATAAGATTAATTCTATATAATTCATATAAAAAATGCGATATAAGAGCATTAAGAATGGGAGTTGAATAGTTATATGTCATTTAAAAGAAGAGTGCTTAAAATAACATTTTTAACTTTAATAGTAATATTGTTAATAATATTAAGTATAGTTATAATCAATAAGTATTTCTTTGCTAAAGAGATAGATACTTCTAAATCTTCTAAAACAAATGTTAATGATGTTTCTGATAATTCAAAAGAAACTATCAAAAAGGAAGAAAAGGAAAAAACAGAAAATAAAGAAAAACAAGAAGAAAAAGCAGAACAAAAAGATGTAAATGTCCAAGATAATAAAGTAGAAAATACTCCCAAGGTTAATATCATACCTAAAGGCGAAACGGATAATAAAAAGACAGAGGACCAAACACCTAGTTCAAATAATCATAATAGTTCTTCAGTAACTCCACCAATTTCACAACAACCAGTAGAACAAACACCTAGTTGTACTCCAAAAAAGTTTTATACAGTGTTTAGAGCAGATTTTGAAAGTGAAGAAAAATGCAATGAAGTATATGAATATTATCATGATATTGATCCGAATAAATATTTAGGGCATATTTGCTCGGAACAAGTTGATGACTGTGGAGATACTTATTATATGCTTACATTTTTTGATATTAATGAAAATTATTTTGGATATGATGAGATTTAGACCATTATGGTCTTTTTTTTATGATTTAAAGGAGGAAAAGATTAATGAAAAAAATAATGAAGAAAGTATTTAATGGAATACTTTTATTATTAGTTGGTGTTTCGGCATTTCCAACAGTCAATGTAAGTGCAGCCAACTATAATGATACTATTAATGATAAATATATATGGATTGAAGGAGATTATGTTGTAAAAGAAAAGGGTAGTGTACGAAAATATCAGAGAATGACTTATATGATTAGAAATTCTGATGGACAGTTCGTTTACTGCGTGGAGCCAGGTACTCCAGTAGATTCTAATGTTGTTTATCCTGGTCAAGATTACAATCAAGCCTATGTTGCTAATATGACAGAAGAACAATGGAGAAGAATTGAACTTCTTGCATACTATGGTTATGGGTATGGAAATCATACCGACATTCATTGGTACACAGTAACACAGTTTTTGATTTGGCAGACTGTTCCTCATGGTTACGACATTTTCTTTACAGATAAATTAAATGGAAACCATATTACCAAATATACAAATGAAATAAACGAGCTAAATAGATTAGTGGCAGAGCATACTAGAGTACCTAGTTTTTCTAACACTACTCAAGAAATGAATATTGGAGATACTGCAACATTTACTGATACTCGTGGAGTATTAAGCCAATTTGAAGTATCATCAACAGATAAGGCAACTGCAAAAATTGAAGGAAATGTATTAAAAGTAACTGCAAACGAAGTGGGAAATACAAGATTAACTCTTACTAAAAGAGATAAAAATTACTCACACCCTGCAATTATATACGTTCATCCAACTAGTCAAGATATTATGATGCGTGGCGCTTACGATCCATTAAGTGTAAATCTTGATTTAGAAATTACTGGTGGTAAAGTATCTGTTAAAAAGATTGATGCTGATACAAAATTAGGTATTGGTCAAGGAGATGCAACATTAGATGGAGCAGTATATGGAATCTATACAACTACTGGAGAAAGAGTAGGAGAAGTTATTTCAAAAGGTGGAGAATACGTAATGAGTGATTATTTACCATCTTTAGGTACCTTTTATTTAAAAGAAGAAAAATCATCAACTGGGTACGAACTTAACGAAACTAAGTATTATTTTAATATTACGAAAGAAGATTTGTACCCAGAAGTTGATGTTACAGAAAAAGTAATCGAAAGGGATTTAAAAGTCTTTAAGGTTTATGCAAGTGATGAAACGGGATTTTTAACTGGAGAGCCAAATGTTACATTTGACATTTACTTGAAATCATCTGGTGAAAAAGTAACAAGCATTACAACAGATAGTAAAGGCTATGCAACAGCCACATTACCTTACGGAACTTATGTTGTAAAGCAAGTAACAACAACAGAAGATCATGAAATGGTTGAAGATTTTGAAATCACTGTAAATGAAAGTTCTGAAGATCCAATATATAAATTACTTGCTAATGCAGAAATTGAGGCAAGATTAAAAGTGATTAAAATAGATTCAGAAACAAAAAATGTAATTCCAGCATCAGGTATTAAGTTTAAGATTTTTGATGTTGAAAAAAATGAATATGTTTGTCAAGTAACTGATAAAAAACAATGCGTTTTTGAAACTGATGAAAATGGTATTTTACTTACACCGTTACCATTAGAAAGTGGTACATATAGATTAGAAGAACAAGACCAAACATTAAATGGTTATTTATGGAATGCCAAGCCTTTAGAATTTACAATCGGAGAGGATTCAGAACTAATTAATGATGATGTATTTGGTGCTATTGTTGAAGTAGAATTTGAAAATACACAAGTAAAAGGTCAAATTGATATAGAAAAAACAGGAGAAGAATTAGTTATCAAAGATAATTCTTATCAATATGAAAAAATTAAATTAGAAGGAGTAGAGTTTGAACTTCGTGCTAATGAAGATATTGTTGTTGGTGGTAAAACCTACTATAAGAAAGGCGAATTAGTTACGACTTTAGTAACAGATAAAGATGGATATGCTAGTATTGGTAATCTACCACTTGGTAAATATATTCTAAAAGAAGTAAAATCTAGTAATGGTAATGTAGTTGATTCAAAAACTTATGAATTTGAATTAAAGTATGATGACCAATATACTGAAGTTGTTTATAAAACTTTTAATATTCATAATGAGTATCCAAAAGGAGAGCTTGAATTTACAAAAACTGATTTATCTTCTGGAGAGGCATTACCAAACACATTAATTGAAATTTATACTGATAAAGATGAATTAATATTTAGTGGAAGAACAGATGAAAACGGAAAAATTATTATTAAAAATTTACCAGTTGGAAAATTTTATATTTTGGAAAAAGATGCACCAGAGGGATATATTTTAAACGAGGAGAAAATGTGGTTTTCTATCACTGAAAATGGCGAAATAGTTAAAGCAAATATGACTAATGAAAAAATTGTAGAAGTACCAAATACTCTACAAGAAAAAGACATACTTATTGAAATTATTTCAGCAACACTTGTATTAGCAGGAATAGGAATTATTGTTTATGCTAAAAAGAAAAGTAAAAATAGAAAATAAAAGTAAGCACTTGTTAATTATAATGAGTGCTTTTCTTTTTTTTATTGCTATTTCGTTACTTGCTTTTAAGTATTATGATTTATATGAAAAAGATAAGCAAGAACAAAATAGTATTGAGTTATTTTTTGAAGAAATACCTACTGAAAAAGAAGAATCAGAGCCTAATTTAGAGAAAGTTGAAGAAAAAGAAAACATAATACAATATGTAGCTGTTTTAGAAATACCTAAAATTAATTTGAAAAAAGGACTTGTTGACAAGAATAGTAAAGCCAATAACGTAGATAGAAATATTTACACATTAAAAGAATCAACATTTCCAGATGAGGAAGAAGAGAGTCATGTAATACTAGCATCACATTCTGGTAGTGGTTATTATTCATACTTTAATAAGTTAAATAAATTAAATAAAAGTGATCAAGTCTTTTTATATTATCAAGGTATTAAATACATATATCAAATTGTAAACATATATGAAGTAGAAAAAACTGGGACAGTTTCTTTAAGACAAACAACTGGCTCTGATATTACTTTAATAACTTGTATTAGTGGTACAGATAAACAAATTGTTTATGTAGGAAGTTTAGAAGCAAAGGAGAATTATTAATGGAGTTTGAAAACAATGGAATGGGTAAATGTATTTTGTTGAAAGAAGATAAATACGATCATTCACTTATTTACTCAATTACTGGTAAACAATTTATTGTAGCATCTGATTTAGATAAAAAAACTGGTAGTTGGTTACATGGTCATTATTTTGGTAAAGATTTAGATAGTGCATTAGATTTTTTTAACGAACTATCAAATGAACATGATAATGATATGGAAAGGTAGTGGTAAATTTGGAAAAAGTAGCAGGATACCTATGCTTTAAAAATCAAAGCAAGGAATCTATGAATCTTAATTTAAAGCAAATGTCAGAATGGTGTTTGCTTAAAAATTATGACTGTACAATTTATTTTGATAAAGTAAAAAATAGGTTAGATTTAGATAGAAATGAATTGAACAAATTAAAACATGATATTCAAAAATGGAAAGTACAAAAAATTAATTATAAAAGATATGACTAATGTTTCAAGAAATAATACATTTAATATTGAATTTTTGCAGTTTTTAGATGATAACGACTGCAAAGTCGAAAGTATGGATGGCATTGATTTAGATTTATTTAAAA
>DVHV01000037.1 GCA_018711775.1 Candidatus Onthocola stercoravium
TATTATAACCAATTTTTAAAAATAAGCAAGACCTTTGTTTCTAGTTTGAGATAGAAAGAAGGTTTTTATATGACAAATGACTTACAAAAAGTCAAAGACTTACTTAAGACACGAGGATGTAGCGAAAGAACTATTAACAACTACCTTAGTTGTCTTAACAGGTTCAAACAATATTATAAGGGAAAGGAGTTAAAAAATTTAAAAGAAGAAGATATCTTGGATTACTTAAAAGTTAATTTCATTGATTTGGATTTCGCTGCTGCTTCTGTTAATGTTAATAGAGCTGCTATTAAATCTTACATTTTTTCTTAAAAACTTAAAACATTTATAAAAAAATGGAGCAATTCATACAAGTATGATGATTATTTTTTATTTTAAAAACTAACATTTTTATATCTTCTAACATATTTACAAAAATTAAACCCAAATAAAAACTAATCTAGTTTATAAATATCTAAATCAGTTTGATTAACAAAAAATGGCGTCCTCGAGAGGAATCGAACCTCCACTCTAACCCTTAGGAGGGGCTTGTTTTATCCATTAAACTACGAGGACTTACCAATCAATATATTAACACAAATTCTATACAAATACTAGATTAGTTTTTCTCTTTCAACAGTTTTAAAGTTAACTCTAATATTTTTTTCGTCGATTCATTCTTATCATGCTCATTCATATTATCTCGCCATTTTTCTACTAACTTTTCATTTTTTAATGTTTTATCTACAGCTCTATTCAGTCCCCATGCGCTCATTACTTTACAGCCATATTTCTTCTTGGCAATATATTTAGCATTATACTTTTCTGGTCCTCCATTACCTGGAATCAATATGAGAGGAACTCGCATATCGATGCACTCAGTTAAAGTGGCTCCACCTGGTTTACTGATAACCGCATCACTTATATTTAACAAACTATATACATCTTTAGTAAAACCTAAAACTTTAACATTCGTAGCATGTTTTTTCATCACATATCTTCTAGCTTTTTCTTCTAGCTTAGTATTTCTACCACTTATAAAAATTATATTAATTGGAAAATCGCGCCAAATTAGAGCTTTCAAATAATCGAAAGTAGCCATTGAGCCCATGGCTCCTCCTCCAAAAAATAAATATGTCTTTTTAGTAGCATCGACTCCATATTTAAAATAAGTCTCTTCTTTACTAGCTTTTGCTTCCATTTGCTTGCGATCAAATGGAAGACCAAAAGCATATATTTTTTTACCATCAATGCCTTTTTTTATCATTTCATTTTTCATTATTTCATTGGCAACAATAAAAGCATCTTGACTTTTGTGATCCTTACGCCAGTAACTATGGGACGCATAATCAGTTATAACGGTCATAATGAGTGATTTGGTAAGGCCAATTTTATTATAATAAGATACAATATTACCTCCGAAAAAGTGTGTGGATATAGTTAAATCCGGATTAAAATCGACAATTTCTTTACGAAGTTTTTCATTATCAAATAATTTTTTTACTAACTTCATTTGGCTTAGACTAGCTAACTTATTATCAGCTATATCATAAATAAAACTAAATGTCTTATGAAAACTATGTTTAGTAACAATATCAAACATTTTAATACTAGCTTTACCTAATATATTAGAATATTTTGCTACATCTAATACTTTTATTTCTAAATCACTATTTTCTTCAAAATAATTATTTATTTTATCAGCAATTGATTTATGTCCGGACCCATACGGAGCATAAATAATTAAAACTTTCTTTCCCATAATTATCTTCTCCATTTTAATTATACTATATTAAAGAATTAAAATCCAGAACTATAATTATATATAAATCGCCAAAATTAGTCATTGATAGCATACATAACAGGACTTGTTTCAGTATTTAAATCACTGAAACGGGCATTAATAAGTAAAATCATTCCTATAATAACTAAATAAAAAAACAATACTCCACTATACTTTTTTAAAACATTCATCATTTCAATTACCTCTTCTTTCTGAATATAATTTAACACGAATATTTGTTTGTGTCAATTATAAAATTAAACAAATGTTTGACTTTTTACACAAAGTATTGTAAAATGATAATGGAGGTATTAAATGGAAAAAAAATTGACACCTAGACAAGAAGAAATACTAAATTATATAAAGAAATATACAGCAATGCATGGGTATCCCCCAGCAATAAGAGAAATATGTGCTGGGGTTGGCTTAAATAGTCCCGCAACAGTATTTGTTCACATTAAAAACTTAGAAAAAAATGGTTATATTAAATCAACTAATAATAAATTTAGAACAATTGAACTATTAGTAGATAATGAGTATTTAGAAAAGAATGAAGATGTGGTAAAAGTTCCTCTACTCGGAAAAATTACTGCTGGTAATCCGATTACTGCTATCGAACAACCAGATGAATACTTTGACCTACCGGCATCACTAATGCCTAAGAGCGGTGAAGTGTTTACTCTACATGTTAGTGGTGAATCGATGATTAATAAAGGAATATTTGATGATGATTATGTAATTGTCAAAAGACAAAATGATGCTAAAAATGGGGATATAGTTGTTGCTATGACTGAAGAAAACGAAGTAACACTTAAAACCTTTTATAAAGAAAAAGATCATATTAGATTACAACCAGAAAATGATACAATGGAACCTCTTATATTTCCAAATGTAACAATACTGGGAAAAGCCATTGGTTTATACAGAAAAATATAGCAAAAAAAATGATATCGCGCGATATCATTTTTTATTTAACAAAGAATACAATATAACTTAAGAATGCTAGATAAAGAATTAAAACTATCCAACCATTTATCATATCTCGTTTTTCACTTTTATTTTCTATACCGAAAGCCATTGATGAAAGGTATCCTCCGATAAGGCCTCCGATATGAGCAACATTATCGATACCTGGTATCATAAAACCAATTAACAAGTTGATAAGAACAATTGGAATTATTTGATTTTTAATAGCCTCACTTAAGTATAAACGATAATGATAACCAAAATACAAAAGTGCTCCCATCAAACCAAATAATGCTCCACTTGCTCCGACAGATACCACATTAGATGCACTAAATACTAAAGATAATAAATTTCCACTAATAGCACTAATTAGATAGATAAACAAAAATTTCCATTTACCAATAAATGTTTCAACTTGAGTACCAATTATGGCTAGTGAATACATATTGACAACTAAATGAATTAAACCGGCATGTAGAAAAGCACTAGTAAGAATTCGCCATACCTCACCATTTTGAACAAGTAGTAAATTATTTCCTCCAAAAAATGCTAAAGAAGTAGCACTAAAATTAAGAGGATTACTATTATTAAATGCCAAAATAAAATACATTACAATACATGCTAAAATAATTAATTTAGTAAATATAATCTTTTTAGGAGAAAATACTTTAGCAAATAATTTATTTTCTTTTTCAGTCTTTTCATTAATATCATTAGTTACATTAATTATTAATTCTAAGCCATTATTTGATTCAATTAATTCATTTTTTAAATTAGGAAAAATTTCTTGTAATGCTGGATTTTTCTTAATTTCATTTAATGATGAAACATTAATCGTTTCAATATTACTTGCATCATTATATTTCACTCTATCACTCATGCCTAAACAAATATTTAAAGCATTCATCTTTAGCGATAAAGTCTTTCTTTTTATTTGTTTAATTATATGTTGCATTTTAAATATATCAAATTTATATTGTTCTTCATTAATTATTGAATTACAACTAATTCTGATAACCCGGTATGGTCCATTTAAATTTTCTAACCAAATTTCATCTTTTACTCCCTGAACATGTATCGGAGAATAATTTTCTTTAGTTACAAAATAATGCACCAAACTCATCATTATCTGATCATTTTTACGAATCATTACTGAAGTCATAAAACATCTCCTTATGTATTTTATTTTACAATAAATCATATATTTAGTAAAGAGGTGATGATTTTGCTATTTTTTCTATTTTACATTATTTGTATCGGTTTACTATTAATTCCTATATTTAAAATTGTCGAATTTAACATTCTTAATGAAAATACTTTATTCCTTCTTTTAACTAATTATATATTAAATATAGGAGTTGCTATCTTCTTTGGTTATTTTTATAATCTTTTGTTTAGTTTAATTGCCATTTCTTTTCTTCTATCATTTGCATTTTTATTAATCAAAGATTTCAAAAGATTATTTGGTTCTTATAATCTAGCAAGCATTCCCTACTTTTTAATGGTATTTTATTCTTTTGTATATATTTTAATTGCTTTTCTCCAAGGATTCTAAAAAGTATGCAAATTGTTTAGGTAAATCTGCTCTAAATTCTAAAGTTTCTCCTGTAATAGGATGAACAAATTTTAAATATCCCGAATGTAAGAATTGTCCAAAATCATCACTTGGCTTTTTACTATAAACGGGATCATTATGAACCGGATACCCTATATAAGACAAATGAACTCTTATTTGATGGGTTCTTCCCGTTTCTAAAACCAATCTAACTAAAGTATAATCTTTATATTTTTTTATGACACTCAAATGAGTTATAGCCTTTTTTCCTCCAGCAGCAACAGTCATTTTTTCAAAATTTTCTTTGCTTCTTTCTATCGGAGCATCGATAGTTGCTGAATTTTGAGGAAATACACCATCAAGTAGAGCCACATATTCACGATGAATTCTTTTGTTTTTAAAATCATCCGCTAATAAAGTGTGACATTTATTATCTTTGGCAACAATCATTAATCCCGATGTATCCTTATCAAGACGATGAACAATACCAGGCCGAAAATCCCCGCCAACACTGCTAAGATTATTAGTGTAATACATCAAGCCATTTACTAAAGTATTATCACTATTACCACTACCTGGATGCACAGTTAAACCACTAGGTTTATTAATAACCATTAAGTAATCATCTTCAAAAACGATATCTAAATCCATCTTTTTAGGGACAACATCCATTTCTTGAACATATCCTTCTTTAATAGATATAATATCTCCATTTTTTACTTTATAACTTCCCTTTTCTAATTTACCATTGACTAAAATATAATCATCTTTAAGCATTTTAGTTACTAATTCTCTACTATAATCAGTAACACTTGCTATATACTTATCTAGTCTTTCGTTTTCTCTTTCCACTACTAACTTCATTTTTATCTTCACCCTTTAAAACACTATATATTATTAAAATAAAACCACTTACTATTGCCATATCTGCTAAGTTGAATACTGGGAAATTGTAACTTCCAATTAAAACTTTAAAATAATCGATTACATAACCATACATAATACGATCAACTAAATTACCTAATAACCCACCATATACTAAAGCAAAGGCCATAATATTACGATATTTATTTTCAAAATGTCTTTCATATTGCAACAAAAATACCATAGCCAAAACAGCTACAATAATTAAAAAAATCACATTCCCCTGTAAAACACTCCAAGCAGCACCATCATTATAAACTTTAGTTACATAAAAAAAGTTGGAAATTACTGTTTTTATTTCCCCATACATCATAGTATTATCAATCACAATCTTGACAATCTGATCGATTATTAATAGAAATGTGGCAATAATTAAACTTTTTTTTCTCATGCCAATAATATACCATATTTTTTACTTATTTACTAGTATTACATCAGTTCCTATTTTAGCAATATCACTAAAAGTAAAATTAATTTCACTATTTTTTAGAACTTTACGAAAAAATTTTCTTTCTTCAGCAACAAAACTAATTATATGGCCTTCGGCATTTACTTCAACATCGACGATTCTACCTAAATTAACTCCTGTTTTGGTACTAATAATATCTTTATTTTGTAGTTCACTTAAATACATATAATTCACCACTAAATTATATGTTTATTTAATTAATTTTCGCACATTTTCAATAGCACTTTTTTCAATTCTTGATACTTGGGCTTGACTAATTCCTAATTCATCAGCAATTTCCATCTGTGTCTTACCAACGATAAATCGCTCTAATAAAATAGATTTCTCTCTTTCTTTAATTTTTAATAATGCTCTTCTTAAAGATATAAGCATATCTTTATCACTATTTTTTTCTTTTACATCAGCAATTTGATCAAAAAGATATATTGTATCTCCCCCATCATTATAGATAGGTTCAAATATACTTGCAGGATCTTTTAAAGCATCAAGAGCAAAAGCCACTTGATATTCTTCAATACCGAGAGAACTTGCGATAAGTGCTGAACTTGGTTCAATGCCATGCTCACTTAAATATGTATCTTTAAATTTAATGATTTGATAAGCCATATCCTTAATACTTCTACTAACTCGCATAGCAGTATTATCTCTAATATATCTTTTTATCTCCCCAATTATCAAATGAACCGCATAAGTACTGAATTTAAAACCATAAGATAAATCAAAATTATCGATGGCTTTAATTAACCCTATTACTCCCACTTGAAATAAATCATCTAAATTAATATCACTACGATTAAAAGAACGAAGAATACTTAAAACTAATTTTAAATTACCATTGATAAGTTCTTCTTTAGCAGTTATATCCCCATCCTTATATCTTATAAATAGATGAGTCATTTCTTCATTACTTAAAACTTTAATATCACTTGTGTTTATACCAGTTATATCTACTTTATACTTAGACATAAAAAACTCCTTTCAAACAATATTTTGTCTAAAAGGAGTATTTTTTATACAAATCATTCAACTTTATAATATTTCTCTAGTAATTCTTGACTCTTTTTTAATATTTCTTTTTGATAATCACCATAATTATATCCATCATTTAAATAATTAAATAACTCTTCTTTAGTTATACTTGGTATATCTTCTAAAACACTTGCTTGATAATATTCATAACTAAGTAATTCTGCATAAGCATTTATAATTGCCTCTTTACGATAATCTTTTTTATTTCTCAAGCTTTTATAAAGTCTTTTAAACCTCTTAAAATCTCCCGGACTTAAAACAATCGTATCTTTTAACTCTTCTTTACTAGGAAATCTATCTAATATTTCTTCACCACCACTATTTATTTTAATTATTTCTTTTAGAAAATTTTCTTCTACCACTATGATAAGTTCAACTACAAAGTAAGAAAATACCGGTATAATCTGATACCCTTCATAAAACTTATCATAATATTTCAATTCATTTTTATTTAACTCTATTGTTTCTACTTTATCAGTAATTTTTATCATTATGCACATCCTTTACTCTTAGTTAATAATAACACATTTTCTCGTATTTTCCCACGTTTTCCTGAAAATAATAATATTAATGAGAAAATAAGTGCGGTGATAACATGAAATTTGATAGACTTAAAGAAATTAGAGAAGAAAGAAATCTAACTCAAAGAGATATAGCCAAAACTTTAGAAGTTGACCGTTCCACTTATGCCGGATGGGAAACTGGCAAAGATACCATCCCTTTAAGAAGACTCAATAAACTTAGTGATTACTACAAGATAAGTGTTGATTATATGACTGGACTTAGTGATGTTACATCTTCATACCGTGTTATTGATCTTGATGCTAAAGTAATTGGTCAGAACTTAAAAGAATTTCGCAAAGAACGTAATTTAGTTCAAAAAGATATCTTTTTATTTCTTAATACAACATCTTCAACTTATTCGGCATATGAAACTGGAAAAGTATTAATAAAAACAGATTTTCTTTATTCTATTTGTAAAAATTACAATGCTTCTATGGATGAATTACTAGGTAAGAAAAATTAATGCATCAATTGGCTTAATTTTCTTACTACTTTTTTTTCAATTCTAGAAATATATGATTGACTAATACCGAGCATTTCTGCGACTTCTTTTTGGGTATATTCCATCGTATTATTTAGGCCATATCTAAGAGTCATTATTTCTTTATCTCGCGGACTCAAAGATGCTATTTCTTTATTTAAAAGTTCCTTATCAACTTTCTTTTCATACTCCTTTGGCACTAATTCCGCATCAGTTCCTAAAATATCTTCTAAATGAAGTTCATTACCTTCACTATCATAATTAAGTGCCTCTTCCAAAGATACTTCACTTCTCTTTCTTTTATTTTTGCGAAGAAACATGAGTATTTCGTTACTAATACAACGTGATGCATAAGTTGCTAACTTTATGTTTTTATCTATTTTATATGTATTAATTCCTTTAATTAAACCAATTGAACCAATACTTACTAAATCTTCAATATCATAAGTTGTATTTTCATATTTTTTGGCTAAGAAGACAACTAATCTCAAGTTATGTTCAATAAGTTTATTGCGGGCTTCTTCATCTCCTTGTCTTGCTTTAATTAAATATGCTAGTTCTTCTTCTTTTCCAAGAGGAGGTGGCAACTTATCAGTTGCTCCCACAAAAAACACTTCATTATATTTAGCCTTCAAAAATTCTATTATTTTTCGAAACATATATCCTCCATTAATTTATAATTAAGTAAACAATCGCTACCATTTAAATTTATTTTCTCTGGTACCAAACCTACCAGATAATTTTTAAATATTTGATTATCAACTTTAATATATTTAATACCAAAGCATTCTATTAATCCCTGATATCCCACGGTTTTATATGGAACATAAATAGGACTTCTTATATTTATGTAAGGTACTAATATCTTTTTAGATACTAAAATAACATATTTCTTGGTTATTGGATCCTTGAGTTTATTTCCAGTATCCAAAAAGCCATTACACTCCAAACACTTACCATTTTTAAAAACAATACTAACTTTATAATTATAATTATATGTGCTCTTAAACTTTTTATGTTCCCGAACATATAAAAATAGTACAATTGGAGCAACTATTAAAAGTAGAATATAATTAACACTCATTCCATCAAAGTAAAATACCATTCCTTCTCTTTTATAACTGAATTCTACATTTAATAAATATAAGAAACCTCCGAGGATTACACTACACATATATAGATAAATCATATTAGTACCAAAGTATTTAATGTTTTTATATCCAAAAGCAATAAGAACCATAAACACACTTGTAATAATTTTAAAAACAAATAATATTAGTTCTCCGCAGGGAAGAAAAAGTATAGCAAGTGATAATGCTCCAAGAATCGCACTAAATATTAGCCTTCTTAACTTACTGTGTCTTTTTAATGTTACATCTACAGTCATAAGAAGCAATAAATCATATATAAAATTAAGTATAAACACTAAATCTAAATATATTTTCATATTAATCACAAAATGATTATACACAAAAAAGAGCGACGAATTTGTCGCTTTAAGTCGAGTATGTTTAATTTTTTTAGGCAATGCGATAAGGATCACTTGAAGTACCTGTTCCTCTGACTAATTTCACATTAGATTTTAGATAGAAGACAGGACGGGCAGAATTGCCGGAGTTCGCGCTGCTGACGCCCAAGGAGCTGTTGCGGTTCACGTAACACACATTTGTATATAATATAAGATTTTATTAAAATCATTTAAAGATAATAATTCCGAATAATGGCTCCATGACAAATTGGTCGCCAGTGGCGACCAATTTTCTTTACTAAAAATATATAATAAAATTGACGCATTATTCTTAATGTTCTTTCGTTATATTTTTTTCCAAGATCACTAGAATATTCTTTAATAATCCCTTCGCCATAATGCTTACCTGCCTCACTCAATAGTTTACCAACATTGTAATATGTGGTTAAATCACTTCTATTTACTATAATCTTTTACTTTTTTAGTTATTTCATTATTTATTAATTCATTTTTTATTTCTGCGTAATAATTCACTTGTCCTCCTTTATATTAATTGATATTCTTTACTTAAAATCCTTTTATCACTACAATATTCCATAATAAATTTGTTATTCTTTTTACATATAATAATTCCAATAGTTTTATCTTGAGTTATTTCTCTTAAGTTTTTATCTATATAATTCATATAAACCTCTATTTGACCAATATGTTCTTTTTTAAGTTCAGTTACTTTAAGTTCTACAACTACATAGCAATTAAAATCAATATTATATAACAATAAATCAATGTAATTATAACTATTACCTATTTTTATTTTGTATTCGTTTTTAACAAAAGTAAAGCCCTCACCCAATTCATCTAAAAAAGACGGAAGATCTTCAAGTATAACTTTTTGTAATGCTTTCTCAGAAATTATTTCTTTATTAATGGAATTTTTTA
>DVHV01000038.1 GCA_018711775.1 Candidatus Onthocola stercoravium
TTTCTTCTGCTGTATTTTTATAATTATTCATACGCTTAGCCCATCCAAAATGATTAATTTTTTTGCTTTTTTCAGATAGTCTTTCATCTGATTTTTTATAACTTTCCATCAAAGTATTTAATAAATCTTCTGAACTTTTACTTACTGAAATAAGATGATTAGTAAGTTCCTCTTTCATTAAAAGTAATGTATAGAGTGCTTTTTTATACTCTTTTAAATAGGATAATCTCATTCTTCCATATTTGTTTATATTTCCTTTTTTAGTTTCTTTTAAAGTTAAATTTGGTAATAAATAATCTCCTTGTTGTGTATAAGTTATTTCCATAATTAAATCATTCCTTTCATATTTTTATAATGGTTTTTGGTATTAATAGTAGGTTATCTACTATGTTGTTATCTTCAATATATGGACAATTTATAATTCCATCGTGATAAAAATGTTGTTTTATTAGTTCCATATATAGAAGTAAATCTGCTTCAGAATATTTATTATTTTCATATTTTTTAGTAGAAAATATAAAGTAATCCTGTTCTAATTTTTCTAATTCTGGTTTATTAACTTGCTCCTTATATTTAATTCCAATTTCATTATTATTTAAAATTTCATTGAGATAATTTAAATATTCTTTATTACTTTTTGATATAAATTCATCCGTAAATTTGATATTTTTAATTTCAATATTGTAATTTTTATCTCTTGTAATTTCTAAACTTGCTATTAATCTTTGTATTAATTCTTTCTTAGTTTTTCTATTTAAGCTATCCCATAAAAATGAAAATCCAAGTTTATTTTTAAATAAAATATTGTTATCATCTTGATAATCACAATCTAATTTTTTTAGTAATTCTACTGTGTAATCCTTAAAGTCATCATCCGGATCTAGTTTGTTTTTCTTTTGATTTAGTTTATCTATTTCTTTCTTAATAACTTCATTTTTATGGTTAATCACTTCAACGTTTAGAGTAGAACTTAAATATAAATCTACTAACTTTTTCTCTTGTTGTTTTAGTTTTTTAATGGCATTATCTATATCTTTAATCTCTTTTGTTTTAGTAGAATTACATACAATAATTTCATTGTCTGTATCATACATATATCTAGTTAATTCATTCAAAATACGTCCTAATTTTTGTTCTATTTTATCTGAACTATAATGAAGTCCTTTTGATTTGCAATTACTATTTTTACATGTTAAATGATAATAAACTTTTTCTTTTTCAGTCCCACTATTCTTGAAAGAATTAGTAGAAGAAAGTATTCCGCCACAATCAGGGCATTTAACTATTGAAGTAAATAAATGAATATGTTCTCCATAATTTGAGTGCTTATTTTTCTCTAGATTTGCTCTTGTAACATTCCAAGTTTGTTCATCAATTATAGGTTCACAATAGTTATTAACTCTTAAAACATTTTGTGGTTTTCGTTTGTATTTTCCATATTCAAATACACCTATATAAATAGAATTAGTTAATATTTTATAGACTCGGTCACTTCGCCATTTACCTTGTTTCAAGTATGAATTATTATCTATCATAATACTTGCTATATTCCTTGTAGAATGTCTTTTTTTACAAAGTTCAAATATTTCTTTAACTACTTGTGCTTCAATAGGTTCTATTTCTAAATGACCTGTTTCTTGATTTCTAATATAGCCATAAGGCGCTTTACTTGGATGTATTTTAGATAATGCCATTTCCTCCATAGCACGCTTAGTTCTTGCTCCAATTTCTTTTCTTTCTCTTTGTCCAAATACTAAATTCATTCCAAATATCATTTCACCATTAGCAGTAGATACGTCATAAGGTTCTAGTATTAATTCAATTTTTACATCGTGTTCTTCACAATAATTTAGTAGCCAAAATCCATCATAATTATTTCTAGTTAATCTATCTACTTTGATAGCAACTAACTTATCTATCTTTTTAGACTTAATATCTTTTAATAATCTTTGCATTTCAGGTCGCATTAAATCTTTTCCAGAATGTCCTGCATCATTATAGACATCAACTATTAAATAATCATTTTTCTCACAATATTCTTTAATCATTCTTAATTGCGAATCAATAGAATAACCATTATCTCTTTGGTCATCTGTACTTACTCTTACATATAATGCACATCTATTACTCATAAAATCATCTCCTCACTTGTTTCCTAACTAAAATGGAAAATAACAATCCATTTTTGAAAATTTCTTTCAATTGTTTCCTAAATAGTTTTAATTTTTGCAACCCTAAATAGAAAACATATTTCATTTGTTTCCTCTTTAAACGTCAAAATTGCAGACACTAATTTGATAATTTTATGAGTATTTGCTTAATTTCTTTGAGATTATATTTCTCATTATGCTCTTTAATGTAAAATGGTTTATTACTAATTTCATTTACTTTGTATTCTAGTATTGTTAGAGTAGTAGGATATGTAATTATGTACTCAGTTGGTTCAATAAATTGCAGATTTGTTTTCAGTAAGTGTTTAACTTTACCATTTTTAGTTATGTAAGTGTAGCTTTTGATGATTTCTAGAATTTCATTACTTGGCTTTAATTCTTGTATTACTTTAAATTCAAGCATAAAAAATGTTCTCCTTTCTAGAAAGAGAACATTATAGTTTTATATAAAATAAAAACTCACGATACCATATTGGTTCGTAAGTTGTTTTCAAATGGAGCAAGTGAGGAGGATCGAACTCCCATCTCAACCTTGGCAAGGCATTTTATTACAGTTATCGTTCATTTACTTATATTGCTACAATATTAGATTTTATGGCTTAAAATAAGGAATTGAGTTTCTAAAAGGTAATTTCATTTTTAAGAACATTTGTGTTATTTTTAGTCAAAAAATGGCACTAAAATTAGCATTTGGTACACATTTTGGTACATGGTGAAAACATCGGTAAATACTGGAAATTTTTGGTATTTTTGGGTGTATTTTTGTTATAGTTATTGAAGTGTTCAACATATTGGCACTTCATTTTTTGTGGCACAAATCTTGTTTATGGTTGGTTAAATGTTTTATTGATCTTTTGCTTGTATTTATAAAAATTATAGTTTTAGATTTAAGTAAACAATTTTTTTATGTTAGAATATGAGTAGGAGAATGATTATGAATATGCAATTAGACTTCTTACCAGTAATAGAAAATGACGATTTTGAATTAGAGTTTATTCCTAGTATGAGTTATGAATATGCTAAAGTTCTTGTTGGTAAAAATATATTATTTCAATGGAAACATGATGGAAATGTAATGACTATAACTGGTAAAGTTATGGGTTATAAAAGAAGGAAATTATTAATTTATAAACACTATGTCTTAATGCCAGTAGAAGATTTGAATAGTACAAATAGTAGCTATATAGAATGGATTTCTTTTAAAAATATTAATAACATAACAGAGTTTGATACATTTATTCCTTATAGTTGGGAAAAAATTCCTAAAAGCTGTTATCAAAATACAATATGTAGAATTACTAATGTAAATGAAAGTTCAATTACAGCATTAGTATATGCTTTTGATGGCTTTAATATTTATTACTTATATAAAAAAATAGTGGATGGGAAAGAATCTATATGTAGTGAATTTTATCCAGCTTTTCTTATAAAAAAAATTACTCCAACTTGTGCTTGTAAGTAAATTTAATTTTTGGTTTAAATAGAGTTGGAGGAGGTTTATGTGAAAAATAAAGAACAGGTATATGATTTAGGCAAAGAAGTTAAAATATTGTATTGTAATGGAGTTCCTTATATTTTAAAAGTAATGAGTAAAAATTGCTGGCTGCAACATTTTCCAAAAATATTTATAGATTTAATTAACAATAAAGAATTAGCAATCCAGTCTATTAAGTATGCACCTAATATTTATTTTTCTCTTGATTTAAAATTTAGGAAAGACAGAAGAATAATTCGAGAAACAATTAGTGCTTTTAAAAATAATAATCGTATTCAGGAATTAAATACTAATACAATACCATTAACTAAAAGAAAGGAAAGTAGACATGAATAATGAAAGTTTAACTAATGTAGAAGAAATACTAGAACGTGAGTATAAAAGTAACTTTATTGATAACTATGCTAATCTAATTGCTGATAATATTGCATCTTTATATAAACATTGTGGAAATGATCATCAGTTGACTTTACAAATGCTTATGACTATGTCTAAAGATGATTTTCCACTTGATGATAAAGACAATTTTATTATTAGAGCACTTGTAAGAAGAAAACTTAATAAAAAGCATAATTTAATGCTTTCATCTATATCAAATGACAAAATAGTTAAAATAAATAAGAAGCCAAAAAATTAGGGCTTGTATTATAATTTTTTCTGTGTTAGCATATACTCAAGTGGAAATAAGTTATAATTATTTCTGAAATGCCCGAAAGGGAGATAAGGCACTGCTAACCACAGAACTGCTATTGCTCATACTTCATAAAAGACGCGCGTAGAAGTATGCGACCAACGATAGTGGACTCTACAAAAGTACCTTTTACACATTAATACACAGTATTAGTAAAAGAAATATGAATAGTAGAGAAACGCCAAAGCATCAAATATCAGATATGATGCACCAACAACTAGTTTATAGTTCACTTAAAGTTCCTTAACGCAACCAAGTGGGTTGTAGGTTGTTAAGGTAGACTTAAGTGGCACACAACTGTTTAAATTGTGTAATAAACTTAGTTATTGAAAGTCTGAGTACTTGGAGAACCACCAAGCCCCTTAATACCAGCATAAATGACCACTTGAAGTTTATGGCTGCTGATAGGATGGTCTGAAATTTCACGAAACACTAAATAAACATAATAACAACAATAACAATAACAATAATATTAATAGTAGTAGCAATAGTAATAATAAGTTATTAGTTATTAAAAGGAAGAAAAATCAATTATTAGTTACAATCCTACTAAACCGTATAAAGTATAAATACCAATTAGTAGAAAGTAATATACTGTACTTTCATATTTTTTGATTTCATAGTCCTCTAAAATTGAAACCTGCTTTTGATAAGTGGGTTTTTTTTTGGTTACAAACTTTAAAACTAATCCAAGTGGGTTGTTCTGTGTCAAACCAACTTTAAGTTTCCCACAATCGTTCAAATGGGGTTTAAGAAAGGAGTTATTTCATGAAAATACGTTTAATCGAAAATGCTATTCCATATTCCAAAGTTCGTAAAAATGTAGAAAGCATCATACTACCAGCCATATCAGAATTAGGATTCACGTTTAGTCCATATCGAACAACCAACATCAATGCCTATGAAACCGTTTACAATGGAAACTACACAGACTTAAATAACAATTCAACACCCATTTCTTTAAGAGTCAACACCACCCGCATCAATAGAGATGACACCTTTGATGCTTCATCAAATGTCTTTATTAAACCATCTTTGGCAAGACTAGAAGTTCCAAACATCATTTAAAGTTTATTATCCACTATAAACTGTTATTAGGTCTTGTATTATTAAAGTATATTTGTTGTACTAATTTCAAGGGCACTATTAGCAATGCCTTAGAAAGGAGGTTGTAATGGATATACCAAAAGTATTAAAACTACGAGATGATGAAGAGGTTTATGTTATTTCTTCTGATGGTTCAGACTCATTATGTTTAAAAAGTATATCAGGTAGTTTATTGAAAATGCCTAAAAGTAATATTGAGAGTTCAAAGTTTATTACAGAAATAACAAATTTTACATTTGATGACTTGCGAAAATATATACAATTTGATGAATATTATCAAATGATGCTTGCATCAGATTTATCCGATGATATGTTAAAAAAACTTAGAGAAATAATGCAATATCATAATGAAGTTATCTATGGAAAAACCTATGAAGATCCCAATTGTGAAATGTATGATAGTGATTTTCAATGTATTACAAAATACGAGCATATTGATTAAGTTTATTTAGTATAAAAGGAGGTATTATGGAGAATAAAAACTATAATAAATGCAAGAAGAAATGTAAAAAGCAAAATAAAAAAGAAGAACTTAAGCCATCTAAACTGAGTTTATTTGATAAGGAGCGAACTATTTTCTTAAATACAGACATTAACGATTCGATGGCTAAAGAAATCGTGGAAAAGTTACTACAATTAGACTTAGTAAATCATGAAGACATTACTCTTTATATTAATAGTCCTGGAGGTTCAGTTTCAGCAGGTTTAGCAATATGTGATGCCATGAATTATATTAAGTCAGATGTTTCAACGGTAGCCATAGGTCGTGTAGCAAGTATGGGAAGTATCATCTTAATAAATGGTACTAAAGGTAAGAGGTATGCACTACCTAATTCAGAAGTAATGATCCATGAAGTTAGTACACTATTTATTGGTGGAGATATAACAAGAATAAAAGAACAAATGAAGCATGCAGAAATAGTCAACGAGCGCCTTTGTAGACTATTAGTTAAAAATTCTAATAGAACTTTAAAACAAATAAAAGAGGCTACAGTAAAACGAGATAGTTGGTATTCAGCTCAAACTTGTTTGAAGTATGGATTTGTTGATAAGGTGTTATATTAATGGAAAACAAATTAAATAATATTCAAAATGATAAATTATTAATTCAATTATATAATAGAATTGTCAGTCTTAGAAATAAACTTGAAGAAACAGAGGATATAGATTTAGCAATAAGTGAAATTATGACTTTCATGGAAAAATCATTTTATATTCCTATGCTTGAAAAAGATGTACCATTATGGATTAGG
>DVHV01000039.1 GCA_018711775.1 Candidatus Onthocola stercoravium
CATCATTTACTCCATCACCAGTCATAGCGACAACCTTCCCCATCTTTTGTAAGGCTTTAACTATTTGAACTTTATTTTCTGGACTAACGCGAGCAAATACCGAATAATTATTAACATATTCCATTACTTCTTTAGTTTTTAAATTATTTAAGTCATTAGCATTAATTCCTTCATCATCAGACTTACAAATTCCTACTTCTTTACCGATTGCTAAAGCAGTTGCCAAATTATCTCCGGTAAGCATTATTGGTCTAATATGGGCTTCACGACAAGTTTGTATAGCACTTGCTACATTTTTACGAGCTGGATCTTTTAAGCCAATCATACCTACTAAAATAAGATTTTTTTCTTCTTTAAAATAGTCATCTTCTTTGGTTATTTTTTTATCGATTTCTTTAAAAGCAAAGGCTAGTACCTTTAATGCTTCTTCGGAAAATGTTTGTTCCATTTTCAAATATTCATCTTTGTATTTTTTAGTTAACTTTTCTAATTTACCATCGATTAAAATATGACTAGATTTAGAAAGTATGGATTCTAACCCACCTTTAGTATAGATGATTTCTTTTTTACCTAACGGATAAATTGTACTCATCATCTTACGATCAGAGTCAAATGGTAGTTCTAATTTTCTTAAGTTTTCTTTTAGATGCTTTTCAATATTTATTTTTTGTTTAGTCAAAAAAGTACTTAAAGCCACTTCTACAGAATCTCCCGTATATGAACCATTATTTTCTTTGGTAGCATTATTACAATACATCATGACATCGATAAGTTCAGGATGTTTTTTGATGTCTTTTAAATTTATGACTGATTCGTTAGTAAATATTTTTATTACTTCCATTTTGTTGGTTGTAAGAGTTCCAGTTTTATCGGTGCATATTACTTCAGTTGCTCCAAGAGTTTCAATTGCTGCCATATTACGAACAATCGATTTTTTCTTAGCCATCTCGCTAACTCCGATGGAAAGCGTTGCAGTTATGGCAATTGGTAAACATTCAGGAACACTAGCAACAATCATTGAAATGCAAAGCATCACTACATTTAAAACTGTATAATCCATGATAACGCCATAACATAATACAAAGGCAACTAAAAATGCTGCAATACCTGAGATAAACGTCGAAATCTTTTTTACTTTTACTTGAAGTGGTGTTATTGGTTCTTTTGATACATCAATAGTAGCAGCTATTTTACCAATTTCGGTATCCATGCCAGTTTCAACAACTATTGCTTCTATTTTACCAGCAACAACTACTGTACCAGAATAAACCATGTTAGAACGTTCTGATAATAAAACTTTTTTAGTTATTTGATTTTCATTTTTAACGACACTCATGCTTTCTCCGGTTAGTATTGCTTCATCACATTTAGCAAAATAACTTTCAACAATTCTAGCATCTGCGGGTACTTTATCTCCTGCTTCCAAAATAATGTAATCACCATCAACTAAATTTTCCGAATTTATTTCTTCTAGTTTGCCATCTCTTTTGACAGTGGTTTTCGATGATTGATAACTCTTCAATTTTTCAATTGCATCTTCGGCCTTAGATTCTTGTAAGTAACCCATGAAACAATTTATTAGGGATGTTCCTAAGATTACAAATGGTTCAAGGAAATCACCATTTGTAAAAATAGCATAAAATAAGGACATTAGTCCTACTACTAAAAGAAGGATAATCATGACATTTTTAAATTGATCGATAAAAATACGTAATTTGCTTTTTTTGTTCTTTTCAATTAGGATATTTTTACCATAAAGATTTAATCTTCTTTTAGCTTCTTGTTCAGTTAAACCATCTAATGATGTTTTATATTCTTTTAATATTTCTTCTTTACTTTTTTGATAAGCATCGTTCACTATTATCACCATTATTATTATACAACAATTTTTGACCAATTTAAAAAATTTAAGACATTAATCTTAAATTTTACGAAAATAATAATTTAACGTTAGCAGTAATATGTTCATCATTAATTAAACTTTCAAATTTTACGTCTTTTATCATTGCTGAATAATTAACTTTTTTTTCTAGTTGTTCATAAATTTCTTTGGCATAATATCTTGGTACATATCCCAAAAAGACTTTTTTTGAAAGAATTCCATAAACTTTAATTGCTGGTTCATCTTTGTATGTTGTTGGTTCCAATGCTAATTTTGTATTAGGCTTAATTTCTTTAAGATACTTTTCAATTTCTTCGCTATATCTAGTTCCTGCAATTTCAAACTCTATTTTATTTTTGTCAAAAGTAGGTACAAATTCAAATGTATCAGTTAACAATCTTCCCTTAGTTCTAGTTAGTATTTCATATTCATCATCTGATGAATTTAGATTATAATAATTTAATATTTCTAAATAATCATCTCTATTTTTATTTGGCAATCTACTAGAAATATTTGAAAATAGCTCTTTTGATTCATAAACTTTTGTTAAATCTTCAAAACCCGGATAACAAGTAAATCCTTGTTTTTGTGCATCACTTAATTCAGGATTTATATATTTAAAAAAATAAGTTTTGTTATCATATGTAAGATTTCCTACTACATATCTGGTTCTTGTTTCAAAATCTTTCCATACTAGTAACAATTTTTTCATTTTTTATTCACCTCAACTTTTATCATATTTAGCAAAATATCCCTTCTCTTAGAAATATATTTAATTATATATTTTTTATGTTTTTGTGTTAGATATTCTTCTGGAATATTATTAACAATATTAGAAATTTTATTATCAGTTAAATTTTCTAATTTTTTTATTCTAGTAATTGATGCCTCCGGATTAGTTTCAATTAATCCTTTTATTAAATCAAAATGATTGATTTTTTTACCATCTTTATAAATAGCTGTTTTACTTCGTTTGATATAATTATTTAAATATTCTGGATTTTCAAAATTATCCAATTTATTAATTTGATCTCTTAGCAAATTACAGCTATTATCATATAATGGCGATATACTATACCTTAATAAAGGGTTTTTTATAGTTGTAATTCCCCAGTTTTCTTCATGACGATCCTGTTCTCCTACTAAAGCATCAAAAATCATTATTTCTATGAACTGGGAAAACAAATCTATTTCATAATTGTCTAAAAATGCTCTTATATTTTCGATAGTATATGTTTTTTTTCTTTCAAAATTATCATCTCTTAGATATAGCGATGCATCTGTATGAGATGAATTGGGAGATATAAAGATATAATTTAGAATACCATAGACTCCATTCTTGTCGATTGCCAAATCTATTTTAGCACACCGAAATTCTAATACTTTAGCAATTTCATAACACATTTTTTCCGATGCTAATTCTGTACACATCGGGTATTTATTGTACTTAAACATTGCTAATTCATTATTGGCGGTTTTAACAAGCTTTTTTACACAAGTTCCCCCTAATACAACATCAGTTTCAATTTCCCAAAAATCTTTATTTTCTTTTAATATTTTAAATGTTGACAATATTTCTCCTTTTTTATATTCGATTATAATCTTTTTATTTAATGATTGTCAACTATTTTTTCTTTTTCTTTTTGGACTTTTTCTTGTTATTGGCATTATCATATATTTCTTCATCTAATTTAAAGTCTTCGCTGATGACTTCTTCAATCTTATTTTCTTCTACTGGTTGTTCCGTTTTTTCTTCTTTATTCTCAGAAACATTTTCAGGTTCATCTTTAAATTCGACTTTTTCTACTTTAATGTCTTTCTTCTTTTTCTTCTTGCCACGACCTTTAGTAATTAATATAATAAACATGATTACTAAAATGACGCTAAAACCAATTATTATGTAAGAATAAAGTTTATTTTTTTCCAGTAATGAATTAATCATTTCATCATCGTATTTTTGAATACTTTGATCAGTTTTATCATATTTGAAGAATCCTTCTTCACCAGTTTCAACATTAATTCCATAGATGATAGCAAATCTTGAATCACTTGAAGTATAATAAGCCGGAACTTCAATATCATTAATTGTAACTGTTCCCAATTCATAACCATCTAAAGTATTATCTGTTTCTTTGGGATAAATAGTAAGTTGATTAAACTTTAATTCGTTATAAGCCGTATAGGAATTATTATCGGCATCATATATGTATAAAGCAATATTACCTGCACTATCTTTTAAACCAACTAAGGTAAAACCAGTAAGTTCACTAGTGTAAGCCGGAATATCAAAGTCACTTATTTTTACTGTTGTTTCAGTATAAGCATTGGCTGATGGTAAAAACTCTTTTATTTTAACAACTGTATAATTATCACCGTCGATAGTAACATTTATTGGATTAGAATCTGTTACATCAACCGTAACTGTGTATGTTTTTTCACTACCATTTTCTGCTCTTACAACAATCTGGAAAGTATTAGTTCCTTGAGTAACTTCGAAAGTACCTGTTCCAGATACTGTTGCTGCTGAATCATTTTCAGTAGCATTTATCGTAACTTCTTTAGTATCTTCTGGTACTGTTACGGTATATTCTGTAACATCTTTAGAAAATGCTGGTGATAGTTCAAAACCTTCAACGGAAAGACTTTTTAAATTATTGTCCTTCGAATAACTGGCTTCTAGTTCTTCTTGAGTAATTATTTTAACTGTTTTACTAGATGTTGATATATCCATTTTACTTAAGTCATCAAAAGCATAAGCAAGATAACTATCTATAGAAACTCTTGTTGAACCACTTTTTAAAGCCTTAAAAGTAAATGTATATGTTTTAGTTTTTACCCCAGTTGCTGATGATGCTGCCATCATTGTACCTCCGGCTTCACTATTAGTACTAGTAAGTTGCAAATAACTCTTATCATAATTTAAATTCATTTGCCAACTACCGATGGACGTAGAACTAGATAAAGTTACAGTAAGGGTTATTCTGTTTCCCACAACTACTTGACTAGATCCAGTTACTTTAATTGTTCCACTTGCAGCATTGACACTTAAAGGGACCATAATTAAAGTAACTATTGATAGTAAAATAAACTTTAATTTTTTCATTTAATTCTCCTTTTTATTGAACTATGGAATAAGTTCCTAAGATATTTTTTTGAACTTGTAATAAATCTAGGGCATTGATAGCTCCATCACTAGAAGTATCACCTGCTTGCCAATATGCTCCACTTAAGTTATATGTACCTAAGATGTTTTTTTGAACTTGAAGTAAATCTAAGGCGTTTACTATGCCATCACCTGAAGTGTCTCCTTTAATGATTACTTCTAAAGTTTCTACACTACTAGAATTGTTGATTACTACTTTATAACTGGTAGCAATTGTACCACTATTAACCACTGAGCCACTAGCATTATAAATGGTAACTGTTCCTGAACCACCGACAGATTCAAGTGTCGATTTAACGGTTGAAGCATCAGTTCCTAAGGCAATTCCTGAAATGTAACCAGCAGCATATCTATAACCGCTTGATGTTACTATTGTACTAATTGGTAGACTACTTGGAGGATTATCTTCTCCACCATCAACTGCTCCACCAGGACTATTACTGATTGTAGCATCCATATTATTAAAAACTGGAATATGGAATATGAATGCTGATTCTAATATTCCTAAGTCACTATAAGTTTTATAATTTGTTGCAGATTCGCTAGATGGTGCTGCAATGTTTGTCATATATTGATGAGTAGCAATATCAGAAGGATTACTTTGATTAACATTAAATTTTTGTAAATAGCCAGTATGTTGACCAGCTCCAATATAATTATTAGCTATTTGAGATAGCCCACCTTGGATGGCAGCATTCACACTATTCCAACCTTGACGATATGCATAGTTTAAACCACAGTAAGCGGTTCCATAAGATTGAACACAAGAATCACTAACACCAAAGTTATAAAAATTATAGTAACCTTGATAAGCCGTTGCACTACCTGTTAGTTCAATAAACTTTTGACCATATGTAGTGTTAGGATCTGCTGTATAACTACCACTGTATAAACTATATAGGGAATCAGAATTTCCTAATTCTTGAAGCATTCTGGAAGCAGCAAATATAGGACTTACATTTAAAGTAGTAGCATTACTATTTATTACTTCTGCTAGATTAGTGCCAGCATTTAAATGGTATTTATAAAATGAACTACCACCAATAATGTTAGTTACAGCAGTTACATAAGATGAGGCAAAATTATTATCGTAATTTTGGGCTTGAAATTGGAATATAAATCGATCAGATAGGAAGTTACGAGGATCCATGTAATAAGCAACACCAGTTTGATTTATACCAACATAACCACTATCATAAGAATTACATGTTGAATCTATAAATCCAGCATTTTCTGAACTACCATAGATAAGATTAACACCACATGGGCTTTCTTTTTCAATAATGTAACTCCAGTCATAATTTATTTTTAAAGGAACAAATTGCCAATTAGGATGTCTTTCTTTTAAAGCACAAAGTCCTCCCCAATAACTTGATGGGAATCCTAAATTGCTCATTTCTTGTTCACAAGTTGTAGATGGTGCAACATCATCAGTACTATAACTTCTAACAACATCGACATGGTCACCACAAACATAGCCAGTTGCAGTACCATTATAATAAATTTGATACCAATCACTATTACAATCATAATGATTATTTGTATCGGTATAGGTTTTATCTTCAACTAGGTTATAATAAGAACCAATATAAGCCGAAGATATTTTCTTGTTTTGGGTACCTGGGCCAGTACGAACATTACAAGATGAATTGATATAAGCTCTAGCAGTATATGATGCAGCGGAAACGTTATACATTAAGAAAAAGCTACAAACGAAAAGTGTAACAAAAATCATCATTTTTCGCATTCAAAAAACGCCTCCTTACCATCTTATTCATATGTATTATATCATTTTCGAGCAATTTCGACAAATCATATACAAAAAATCCAGTAAAAGTGTGTAAAATAACTGTTATTTTTTCGTAAAATATACTATAATAGGTTTAAATGTGGTGGTTGTAGATGGGAAAATCGTTTGATAAAATTGATATTATTTTTATTGTATTAATTTCAATATATTTACTCGCTTTGGTTATCGGAATACTTTGGATAATACTAGATAAATTAGAAAAAGCAAAATTAAAAACTAGTTCTCCAGTTAATACAGTTAAAGAAAAGAAAGTTATTAAAGTGGAAGCACCAAAAGAAGTTGAAGAAAAAAC